>NZ_JBHWUR010000027.1:0-77901 GCF_042737755.1 Streptomyces sp. NPDC059994 | reverse complement strand
GGCCGGGGTCATCGCCCCCGGCCGGGCCCGTACGGCGTCCATGCGGCGTCTATTCGGCCGCAGCCGTCTTCTTCGCGGCCGTCTTCTTGGCCGGAGCCTTCTTCGCGGTGGCCGCCGTCTTCTTGGCGGCGGTCTTCTTCGCCGCGGTCTTCTTGGCGGGCGCCTTCTTGGCCGGAGCCTTCTTCGCCGTCTTCTTGGCGGGGCCCTTGGCACGCTTCTCGGCGAGCAGCTCGTAGCCGCGCTCCGGCGTGATCGTCTCCACGCTGTCGTCGGTCCGCAGGGTCGCGTTGGTCTCGCCGTCCGTGACGTACGGGCCGAAGCGCCCGTCCTTCACAACGACCGGCTTCTCACTGACCGGGTCGGTGCCGAGCTCCTTGAGCGGCGGCTTGGCGGCCGCCCGGCCACGCGCCTTGGGCTGCGCGTAGATCGCCAGCGCCTCCTCCAGGGTGATGGAGAAGAGCTGGTCCTCAGACTCCAGCGAACGCGAGTCCGTGCCCTTCTTCAGGTACGGCCCGTAGCGCCCGTTCTGCGCGGTGATCTCGACGCCCTCGGCGTCGGCGCCCACCACGCGCGGCAGCGACATCAGCTTCAGGGCGTCGTCGAGCGTCACCGTGTCCAGGGCCATCGACTTGAAGAGCGAGGCAGTCCGCGGCTTCACCGCGTTCTTGCCCGTCTTCGGCGTGCCCTCCGGCAGGATCTCGGTGACATACGGCCCGTACCGGCCGTCCTTCGCCACGATCTGGTTGCCGCTCACCGGGTCCATGCCCAGCTCGAAGTCGCCGCTCGGCTTGGCCAGCAGCTCCTCCGCGTGCTCCACCGTCAGCTCGTCGGGCGCCAGGTCCTCCTGCACGTCGGCGCGCTGGTGGCCCTCGGCGTCCTTCTCACCGCGCTCGATGTACGGCCCGTAGCGGCCGACCCGGAGCACGATCCCGTTCCCCACGGGGAACGAGGAGATCTCTCGCGCGTCGATCGCGCCGAGGTCCGTGACCAGCTCCTTCAGACCGCCGAGGTGGTCCCCGTCGCCGTTCCCGGCGTCGGAGGCCGCACCGGCCTCGCCCTCGCCGAAGTAGAAGCGCTTCAGCCACGGCACCGACTTGGCCTCGCCCCGCGCGATGCGGTCGAGGTCGTCCTCCATGCGGGCGGTGAAGTCGTAGTCGACGAGTCGGCCGAAGTGCTTCTCCAGCAGGTTGACCACGGCGAAGCTCAGGAACGACGGGACCAGCGCCGTGCCCTTCTTGAAGACGTAGCCGCGGTCGAGGATCGTGCCGATGATCGACGCGTACGTCGACGGACGGCCGATCTCGCGCTCTTCCAGCTCCTTGACCAGCGAGGCCTCGGTATACCGGGCCGGCGGCTTGGTCGCGTGGCCGTCCGCGGTGATCTCCTCGGCCGACAGCGCGTCGCCCTCGGCGACCTGGGGCAGGCGCCGCTCGCGGTCGTCCAGCTCCGCGTTCGGGTCGTCCGCGCCCTCGACGTAGGCCTTCATGAAGCCGTGGAAGGTGATCGTCTTGCCGGACGCGGTGAACTCCGCGTCCCGCCCGTCGCTCGCCCGGCCCGCGATCTTCACGGTGACGGAGTTGCCGACCGCGTCCTTCATCTGGGACGCGACCGTCCGCTTCCAGATCAGCTCGTAGAGCCGGAACTGGTCGCCGGTCAGACCGGTCTCCGCCGGAGTGCGGAAACGATCACCCGACGGGCGGATCGCCTCGTGCGCCTCCTGCGCGTTCTTGACCTTCCCGGCGTACGTACGCGGCTTCTCCGGGAGGTAGTCGGCGCCGTACAGCTGCGTGACCTGCGCACGGGCCGCCGAGACCGCGGTCTCGGAGAGCGTGGTGGAGTCCGTACGCATATAGGTGATGAAGCCGTTCTCGTACAGCTTCTGGGCTACCTGCATGGTGGCCTTGGCCCCGAAGCCGAGCTTGCGGGAGGCCTCCTGCTGGAGTGTCGTCGTACGGAACGGGGCGTACGGCGAACGGCGGTACGGCTTGGACTCCACCGAGCGGACGGCGAAGGCCGAGTCGGCGAGGGCGGCCGCCAGCGCTCGGGCGTTCGCCTCGTCGAGGTGGAGGACGTCGCTCTTCAGTTTTCCGTCGGGACCGAAGTCGCGGCCCTGTGCCACCCGGCGGCCGTCGACCGCCGCGAGCCGTGCCACCAGCGAGGACGGGTCGGAGGCGTCGCCCGCCCGGCCGGTGGAGAACGTCCCGGTCAGGTCCCAGTACTCAGCAGAACGAAAAGCGATGCGCTCGCGTTCCCGCTCGACCACGAGCCGGGTGGCCACCGACTGGACGCGGCCCGCCGAGAGCCTCGGCATGACCTTCTTCCACAGGACCGGCGAGACCTCGTAGCCGTAGAGGCGGTCGAGGATGCGTCGGGTCTCCTGGGCGTCGACCATGCGCTGGTTGAGCTCGCGCGGGTTGGCGACGGCGTCCCGGATGGCGTCCTTGGTGATCTCGTGGAAGACCATCCGGTGGACGGGGACCTTGGGCTTCAGGACTTCCTGCAGGTGCCACGCGATGGCTTCGCCCTCGCGGTCCTCATCGGTGGCGAGGAAGAGTTCGTCGGACTCGGCCAGAAGCTCCTTGAGCTTCCTGACCTGGGCCTTCTTGTCGGCGTTGACGACGTAGATGGGCTGGAAGTCGTGTTCGACGTCCACGCCGAGGCGGCGCACCTCGCCGGTGTACTTGTCGGGCACCTCGGCGGCGCCGTTCGGCAGGTCGCGGATGTGCCCGACACTCGCCTCGACGACATAACCGGGGCCAAGGTAGCCCTTGATCGTCTTCGCCTTGGCAGGAGACTCGACGATGACGAGTCGGCGGCGGCCGCCCTTTGCGGTCTCGCTGGTCGGGGACAACTTCGCTCTTCTCTCCGGGTCGGCACTCGGGTGGCACGTACGAGCTGTACGGTCGCTGCGGAGTGTGACGGTACAACCCGCCCCCGTGTCAAACAGCAAAAGCCCGCAGCGGCCACTCGAACGGTAACCCGACTTAAGGCGAGTCTGCCGCCTGGACCGTCCCAGAACGTTCTGAAAAGCGTTTCGTCCCAGCGGAGACCCGGGCACGAGCCCGACCGGCGCGGCGCGGCGCCACGGGGCCGCCGGGGCTCACAGGCGTGTGAAGCACCACACCCCGGCGAGCAGGAAGACCGCGCCGAAGAAGGTGGCCAGCGCCGCCGGGACCACGAGCCCCGCCCCGTCCGCCACCGGCGCCCGGTGCCGCACACGCACCCCCGTCCACAGCAGCAGCGCGCCCCCGAACAGTACGAAAACCGTCCCCGCGAACACGGCCGGACCGGCCTCCGCCCCACCCATCCCGTTCATGGCGCGGATCCTGGCACTCGCGGGAGGAGTCCCGGCGAACTCCAGGTGAACGGCCACACCCCCATCCGGCCCAGCGACGGGCAGACGGGCGTGTTGAGGCGAGGGCGCCGGGTGGGGCAGGTGAGGCGAGCGGGGCGGGGTGTGCGGTGGGGTTGGCCGAATTCACACCCTTGTTTTCCCTCCCCCGACCCGACATCTCCCGCCGGACCGCCCCCGCCGCATGCGGGAGCGCCCCTACCTCACCTGTCGTACGCGGTCCCTTCACGCCCAGCCCCCGGCGGCGGCGCCGGGGCGCACCGGTCACTCGCCGACCGGCTCCAGGAAGCCCTGGCCGACCAGCATCCGGATCGACTCCGGGGTGCGGTCGCGCAGCTGGACCGGGTCCTCACCGATCAGCTGCGCGATGGCGTCCAGGATCCGGCCCGCGTCCAACTGGCCGTCGCAGACGCCCGCGAAACCCGCGCCGACCGTGTCCACCGTGGTGGCCCGGCGCATGCCCCGGTTCTGCCGCAGCACCACGTGCTCCGGATCCTCGGCGCCCGGCAGCCCGACCTGCTCCTGCACCACCTCGTCGGCGAGCCGGAACCGGTCGGTGAGCAGGGCCGCGTCGTCATGCGTACGCAGATACTCCTGCCGGGCGAAGTGGGCCCGGATGGCCTCGCCGAGCGGCTGCTCGACCGGGTGCGGCCACTCCTCGACGGTGATCGACGGCTGCTCGGCCCCCGACTTGTGCAGCGTGATCCAGCCGAAGCCGATCGCCTTGGTCTTGCGCGCCTCGAACTCGTCGAGCCACGCCTCGTACCGCTCCGCGTAGGCCCCGGGGCCGGTGTGGTGGTCCCCGGCGTCCCGCAGCCACAGCTCCGCGTACTGGGTGACGTCCTGGACCTCGCGCTGCACGATCCAGGCGTCGCAGCCGCGCGGCACCCACGAGCGCAGCCGCTCCTGCCACTCCTCGCCCTCCACGTGCTGCCAGTTGGCGAGGAACTGCGCGTATCCCCCCTCGTTCAGCCGGGCTCCCGCCTGCTGAACGAGCGTGCGGCACAGATCGTCCCCGCCCATGCCGCCGTCCCGGTACGTCAGCCGGGCGCCCGGCGAGATGACGAACGGCGGGTTGGACACGATCAGGTCGTACGTCTCGGAGTCCACCGGCTCGTAGAGCGAGCCCTCGCGGAGCTCCGCCTCGGGCGCGCCGGACAGGGCGAGGGTGAGGCGGGTGAAGGCGAGCGCGCGGGGGTTGAGGTCGGTGGCGGTGACCCGGGTCGCGTGCTGCGCCGCGTGCAGCGCCTGGATGCCGGAGCCGGTGCCGAGGTCCAGGGCGGAGGCCACCGGGGTGCGGACGGTGAGCCCGGCGAGCGTGGTGGACGCGCCGCCGACCCCCAGGACCATCCCCTCGTCGCGGCCGCTCGCGCCGCTCGCCCCGCCGACCGCGCAGCCGAGGTCGGAGACGATGAACCAGTCCTGTCCCTCCGGGCCGCCGTACGGACGCACGTCAACCGCGGCGCGCACCTCGTCGCCCGTCCGGGTGAGCCAGCCGTCCTCCAGGGCCTCGTCGCCCGGCAGAGCCGCTCTGGCGCGCTCGTACGCGACGGGCTGCTGGAGCAGGAACAGCCGTACGAGCGTGTCGAGCGGGGAGCCGCCGCGGGTGGCCCGTAGGGCGGGCACGGTCTCGCTGCGGGCCAGCGCGGCGTAGGCGGGCGCGCCGAGCAGGTCGAGCAGGCCGTCGGCGGTGAAGTCGGCCGCGAGCAGGGCGTCGCGGAGCCGGGCGGCGCGGTCGGGCACGGGCAGGCCGGCGGGCGGGCTGGCGGAAACACTGGTCGTACTCACCCGGCCATTGTGGCGGCTGGCACTGACAAACACCCACGGCCCGGCACCCACATGGGTCCGGGCCGTGCGAGGGGCGGCCGCGCACGGCGGCGGGGCCCCTACGGAGTAGGGGCTACTCGCCGCTCGCCGAGGACGACGGATCGGCCGAGTCGGACGGCTTCGCCGACTCCGAGGGCTCGCCGGACTCCGAAGGCTTCGCGGACTCCGAGGGCTTCGCGGACTCCGAGGGCTTCGCCCCCTGCGAGGCGGAACCCGAGGGGGACGCCTGCTTGGAGGCATCGCCGCCGGCGGCGGGCGACGCCGAGGAGGGCGCGGTGGCGGTCTGCTTCTGGCAGCCGGGCTGCTGCTGCATCGCCTTGCCGAGGTCGCCGGACTCCAGCTTCTTGAGAGCGTCGTCGCTGCTCTTGCTGATGGTGTTCAGCTGGTCGGCGACACCCTTGAGGCCGTCGGCGAACTTCGCCTGGTCGCCGGTGTCGAGCGCGTCGACCTTCTTCTTGAGATTGGTGTACGCGGTGGAGGACGCCGTCAGCTCCTTGGCGGCCTCCTCCTGGGTCTTGTCGCCGTCCTTGACGGGCGGGACACCGGCCTTGTTGAGGCTGTCGGCAAGCGACTTGTACGCGTCCGAGATCTGCTGGAAGGCAGCCGAGTCCGTCTTCTGGACGTCAACCGGCTTGCTCTCGTCGGCCGTCTGCTTCTCGATGGCGACGTTGGCGTCAGTGATCTTCTTGATCTGCGGCTGGGCCTGGTCGCAGAAGGTCTTGGCCCAGTCCTTCACCTTCTTGTCCGAGTCGTCGCTGCTGCAACCCGACAGTGCGAGCACCAGTACCGCGCCGCCGGACAGTGCGGCCGCAAGCTTCTTGTTCACCGGATCGGTCCCTTCCAAGGCTCTCGGCCCCGGAACATACACGCCAAGTGGGCGACAACCGCGTGTCCTGCGCCGGATCTGCTCGCTTTTGGAGCCATTTGCACCAAGGGAGAGAAGGCTCACGACCACAAAGCGACGGGCGGACGGTGCGTCAATCCGCACCGCCCGCCCGTCTTTGTCGTACTACTGCTAGGAAACGACCGCAGGGTCAGGCGACTTGGCGGACATCTCGTGGTTCCCCTCGTCGCCCACCGCCACTCCGCGCCGCTTGGAGACGTACACCGCGCCGACGATGACGGCCGTGGACAGCACCGCCACGACCGCGCGCACCGCGGGGCTGGCGTCCGCCCCGTAACTGAACTTGACCACCGCGGGCGCGATGAGCAGCGCCACCAGGTTCATCACCTTCAGGAGCGGGTTGATGGCCGGACCCGCGGTGTCCTTGAACGGGTCGCCCACCGTGTCGCCGATGACGGTGGCGGCATGGGCCTCACTGCCCTTGCCGCCGAAGTTGCCGTCCTCGACCAGCTTCTTGGCGTTGTCCCACGCGCCACCGGAGTTGGCGAGGAAGACGGCCATCAGCGTGCCGGTGCCGATCGCGCCCGCCAGATACGAGCCGAGCGCGCCGACGCCGAACGTGAAGCCGACCGCGATGGGCGCCAGCACCGCGAGCAGGCCGGGGGTTGCCAGCTCCCGAAGGGCGTCCTTCGTACAGATGTCGACGACTCGGCCGTACTCCGGCTTCTCGCTGTAGTCCATGATCCCGGGGTGCTCGCGGAACTGCCGCCGCACCTCGAAGACCACCGCGCCCGCCGACCGGGACACCGCGTTGATCGCGAGACCCGAGAACAGGAAGACGACCGCCGCGCCCAGCATCAGGCCCACGAGGTTGTTGGGCTGTGAGATGTCCATGCTGAGGGTCATCTCGCTGGACTTGGCGCCCACGTCGTTCACCGCGGTGGCGATGGCATCGCGGTACGAGCCGTAGAGCGCCGCCGCCGCGAGGACCGCGGTGGCGATGGCGATGCCCTTGGTGATGGCCTTGGTGGTGTTGCCGACGGCGTCCAGGTCGGTGAGGACCTGGGCACCGGCGCCCCGGACGTCGCCGGACATCTCGGCGATGCCCTGCGCGTTGTCGGAGACCGGGCCGAAGGTGTCCATGGCGACGATCACGCCGACCGTGGTGAGCAGACCGGTGCCGGCCAGCGCCACCGCGAACAGGGCGAGCATGATCGACGTACCACCGAGCAGGAAGGCCCCGTAGACGCTCAGACCGATCAGCAGGGCCGTGTAGACGGCGGACTCCAGACCGATGGAGATACCGGCCAGGACGACCGTCGCGGCGCCCGTCAGCGACGACTTGCCGATGTCGCGGACGGGACGCCGGGTGGTCTCGGTGAAGTACCCGGTCAGCTGCTGGATGACAGCGGCGAGCACGATGCCGATGGCCACCGCGAGCAGCGCCAGGATCCGCGGGTCGCCGCCGTGCGTCTTGATGGAGGCGTCGGTGACCCCGTCCAACTCTGCGTACGTGGACGGCAGATAGATGAAGACTGCCACCGCCACCAGGGTGAGGGAGATCAGCGCGGAGATGAAGAAGCCGCGGTTGATGGCGGACATCCCGCTGCGGTCGGCGCGCCGCGGGGCGACCGCGAAGATGCCGATCATCGCGGTGACCACGCCGATCGCCGGGACGATCAGCGGGAAGGCGAGGCCCGCGTCACCGAAGGCCGCCTTGCCGAGGATCAGTGCGGCGACCAGGGTCACGGCGTAGGACTCGAAGAGGTCCGCCGCCATGCCCGCGCAGTCGCCGACGTTGTCGCCGACGTTGTCGGCGATGGTGGCGGCGTTCCTCGGGTCATCCTCCGGAATGCCTTGTTCCACCTTGCCGACGAGGTCGGCGCCGACGTCCGCCGCCTTGGTGAAGATGCCGCCGCCGACACGCATGAACATGGCGATCAGCGCGGCGCCGAGGCCGAAGCCCTCCAGCACCTTGGGGGCGTCCGCGGCGTAGACCAGGACGACGCAGGAGGCACCCAGCAGGCCGAGGCCCACCGTGAACATGCCGACCACGCCGCCCGTACGGAAAGCGATCTTCATGGCTTTGTGCGAGACGGCCGTGAGATCTTTTTCGGGTTCGCCTTCCGCAGGGGTCGCCTCGCGGGCAGCGGCCGCCACGCGCACATTCGCGCGTACGGCCAGTCGCATGCCGATGTAACCGGTCGTCGCCGAGAAGAGCGCGCCGATCAGGAAGAAGGCCGACCGGCCCGCGCGCTGCGACCAGTTGTCGGCCGGCAGCAGGAAGAGCAGGAAGAACACCACGACGGCGAAGCCGCCGAGGGTGCGCAACTGCCGGGCCAGATAGGCATTCGCTCCTTCTTGGACCGCCGCCGCGATCTCCTTCATCGAGTCGGTGCCCTCGCCGGCCGCCAGTACCTGGCGGACCAGCAGCTGGGCGACGATCAGGGCCGCGATGGCCACTGCCGCGATGACGATCACGATCAGCCGGTTGCCGTCGGTCAGTACCGCGGCCGCGAGTGAAGTGGGGTGATCGAGTTCTTGTGGGTTGAAGAGCCCCGCCATTCGTCCTCCTTGACGTTCAGATCCCAAGATGTGGACGGATTGTAGGGAGCGGAACACGATCAAAACAGGGCGCGGTTAGCGGAATTGACCTTCAGTTGCTACTCAGCAAATGATCGCGCCACGAAAAGGCCCCCGAAAGGGGTAATGGGGCAAAAGCATTGACGGCTGATCAACGATCTAGAGAATAATCGCCAAAAATGAAAAAGGCCCTGCTCAGCAGGGCCTGTACAGCGGAGGGTCGAGGGGTCGGTCAGGGCTCGGCGGTCGCCCCGGTGATCGGCCAGGTCATGCGGATGACACCGCCGGACTCGTCCGAAGTGACCTCCACGTCGTCGACGAGGCCGCTGATGACCGCGAGGCCCATCCCGTCCTCTCCGCCGTCGTCCGGCTCGTCCTCGGCCGTGGCGCCGCGCACACCCGGCGCGGCACCCCCGGAACCCGGACCGGGCACCTCGTCCCCGACCTCGATGGAGAACGACTTCTCCTCCTCGGTCAGCGCGACGCGCACCGGCGCCGTCACCCCGTACGCACGGTGCAGCCCCACAGCACGGCTGCACGCCTCACCGACGGCGAGCCTGACCTCGTCGAGGACCGCCTCGTCCACCCCGGCTCGGCGCGCCACGGCGGCCGCCACCAGGCGGGCCGTCCGGACGTGTTCGGGCTGGGCGCTGAAGCGGAGTTCAACGGTGGCCATGCGATCCCCCTCGGACGTACGGGCGTGCTTCTCAGGGGCCCCGGGCCGTGAAGAGCCCGGTGCCCCTGTCCTTCCTCCGGAGCCGTCAGTCAGTGGCGTTGACGGCTTCGTCGACCGAGCCGTGGATCGGGAACACCTTGGTGAGCCCGGTGATCCGGAAGATCTTCAGAATGCGCTCCTGGTTGCAGACCAGCCGCAGGGAGCCCTCATGGGCACGGACACGCTTGAGTCCGCCCACGAGCACGCCGAGGCCGGTGGAGTCGAGGAAGTCCACGCCCTCCATGTCGACAACCAGGTGGTAGCTGCCGTCGTTCACCAACTCGACCAACTGCTCGCGCAGCTTGGGCGCGGTATACACATCAATCTCGCCACCGACCTCGACGACCGTACGGTCGCCACCAGGGCCGGACACATTGCGAGTCGACAGGGACAGGTCCACGGATCCTCCAGCACCTTGCTATCGAGCGGCCGCCCCCTGAGTCTCCCCGGCGGAGCCAGAGAACGGATCGCCAGCCGCGATGGCATTCAATCACTTACCAGCAGCCATGCACGACGCCTTGGGACCATTGTCCTTCACGCCAGTGACACACTCGGTGCCGATGGCCAGGAATCTCCGCCCCAGAACACCCGCCAAGGGCACGGGTGAACGACCCGACCCCGGCATGGTCCTGCACCGGCTCGCCTCGGGAGCGGACCGGGCTGCGCGCATCACTCATACGGAGCACTTGCCCCCACGTGAGGGCCGCCATGCAGTCTGGCCGCACCGCATCCGCCCGGAAGTGATCAACGCCATTCAGCGCGTCGGCGTCGAGCACCCCTGGGCGCACCAGGCGGCCGCCGCCGAGCACGCCCTGGACGGCGAGTCCGTCGTGATCGCCACCGGAACCGCCTCCGGCAAATCCCTGGCCTACCTCGCGCCGGTCCTCAGCACGCTCCTGGACGGCTCCGAGGCCCCGAACAGACGCGGCGCCACCGCCCTCTACCTGGCCCCCACCAAGGCCCTGGCGGCCGACCAGCGCCGCTCGGTGAAGGCCCTCGCCCAGCCCCTGGGCAACGCGATCCGGCCCGCCGTCTACGACGGCGACACGCCGGTCGAGGAACGCGAATGGGTGCGCCAGTACGCCAACTACGTCCTCACCAATCCGGACATGCTGCACCGGGGCATACTCCCCGCCCACCCCAGGTGGTCCTCCTTCCTGCGCGCGCTGCGCTATGTCGTCATCGACGAGTGCCACACCTACCGGGGCGTCTTCGGCTCCCACGTCGCCCAGGTCCTGCGGCGCCTGCGCCGTCTGTGCGCCCGCTACGGCGCGAACCCCGTCTTCCTCCTCGCCTCCGCCACGTCGGCAGAGCCGTCCGTGGCCGCCCACCGGCTGACCGGCCTGCCCGTCGTCGAGGTCGCCGACGACGCCTCCCCGCGCGGCGAACTGGTCTTCGCCCTGTGGGAGCCGCCGCTCACCGACCTCCACGGCGAGAAGGGCGCCCCCGTCCGCCGCACCGCCACCGCCGAGACCGCCGACCTCCTCACCGATCTGGCCGTCCAGGGCGTCCGCACGGTCGCCTTCGTCCGCTCCCGGCGCGGCGCCGAGCTCGTCGCCGTGATCGCCCAGGAACGGCTGGCCGAGGTGGACCGCACCCTCGCCCGCCGCGTCGCCGCCTACCGGGGCGGCTACCTCCCCGAGGAGCGCCGGGCCCTGGAGCAGGCCCTGCACTCAGGCGAGCTGCTCGGCCTCGCCGCCACCTCCGCCCTGGAGCTCGGCATCGACGTGTCGGGCCTGGACGCCGTGATCATCTCCGGCTACCCCGGCACCCGGGCCTCGCTGTGGCAGCAGGCGGGGCGAGCCGGGCGGTCGGGCGAGGGCGCGCTGGCGATCCTGGTCGCCCGGGACGACCCGCTGGACACCTACCTCGTCCACCACCCCGAGGCGCTGTTCCAGCAGCCCGTCGAGACGACCGTGCTCGACCCGGACAACCCCTACGTCCTCGCCCCGCACCTGTGCGCCGCCGCCGCCGAGCTGCCGCTCACCGAGGCCGACCTTGAGCTCTTCGGCCCGGCGAGCCCCGGGCTGATGCCGCAGCTGGAGGCCGCGAAGCTGCTCCGGCGCCGGGCGTCGGGCTGGCACTGGACCCGGCGCGAGCGGGCCGCCGACCTCGCCGACATCCGGGGCGGGGGAGGCCGCCCGGTCCAGATCGTCGAGGCGTCGACGGGACGGCTGCTCGGCACGGTCGACGCGTCCGCCGCCCACACCGCCGTCCACGACGGCGCCGTCCACCTCCACCAGGGCCGTACGTACCTGGTGAAGCGTCTGGACCTGGACGACCCCGACGGCCCTGTCGCCCTCGTCGAGGAGGCCAGCCCGCCCTATTCGACCGTCGCCCGCGACACCACCTCCATCTCCGTACTCGAAACCGACACCGAGATCGCCTGGGGAGCCGGCCGCCTCTGCTACGGCTCCGTCGAGGTCACCAACCAGGTCGTCTCCTTCCTGCGCCGCAAACTCATCACCGGCGAGGTGCTCGGCGAGTCCAAGCTGGACCTGCCGCCACGCACCCTGCGCACCCGGGCCGTGTGGTGGACGGTCACCGAGGACCAGCTCGACGCCGCCCGGATCAACCCGGAGATCCTCGGGGGCGCCCTGCACGCCGCCGAGCACGCCTCCATCGGCATGCTGCCGCTCTTCGCCACATGCGACCGCTGGGACATCGGCGGCGTCTCGGTCCCGCTGCACCCGGACACCCTGCTGCCCACGGTCTTCGTGTACGACGGCCACCCGGGCGGCGCCGGGTTCGCGGAGCGCGCCTTCCACACCGCGCGGGAGTGGCTGACCGCCACCCGCGAGGCCATCGCCTCCTGCGAGTGCGAGGCGGGCTGCCCGTCCTGCGTCCAGTCCCCCAAGTGCGGCAACGGCAACGACCCGCTCCACAAACGGGGTGCGGTCCGCCTCCTCACGGAACTGCTGCGAGGGGCGCCGGAGGCGCCGGGCCAGGAAGCCCCGGCGACGCCTGTGACCCCGGCGGCCCGGGGCCGTGGGGCTGCCCCCGCCCCGGGAGCAGCGGCAGGACTCGGTACGGAGGAGGAGCCGCCGGGCCCGCCCGGGACCTGACCGCCGGGGCATACGGGCCGAACCTCGCCCGTACGGTCACGTCGGCGATCTCCCCGGTCACCGAGCACCGCACCACCTCGCCGCCCTGCGCCCCGGCGACCCGGGCCGCCCCGGCGCAGGCCTCGGCCGTCCCCCACAGCGCCCGGTCGGCCGCCGCCAGCGCGGCCATGTCCGCCGCACCGCCCGCCCGGTGCCGGGCCGCCACGGCCTGCCCGAGGGCGAGGACGGCCGCGAACACCACACAGAGGGCGGAGGCGGCCAACGCCACCCAGACGGACGCCGAGCCCCGGTCCCGGGCGCGAAGGCCTTCTGCGAGGCCGTCACACATCCTCGGCCTCATCTCTCCTCCCCCACCATGGGCTCCCCCACCGTGTCCTCCGCCAGCGCCGCCGCGTCCCCGCTCAGCGTCAGGGCCAGGGCGCGGGGCCCCGGGGCAGGAGCCTCCACGCGTACGCGCCACAGGTCGCCGTCCCGCCGGAGCGCGACCCGCGCCCCGGCCGGGGCCGCCGAGCGGGCGGCGGCCAGCACCGACTGCTCTGCCTCGGACCGCGCGGCCGCCCGGGCCCCCGCCCGAGCCGCGTCCAGGCACTCGATCTTCGCGGCGGCCGCCATCAGCCCCCACAGCAGGGCCAGAGCGAACGCAGCCAGCGTCGGTATCACCACAGCCGCCTCGGCCGTCACAAAGCCACGGTCAGCCCCGAGTGCCCGCCCCATGGGCCGACGCCACCGACCGCGCAGCCGCCGACCTCTCCCCGGCCCACGGTCCCGCCCGGACGGAGCGCCGCCCGGCCCGGAACCGCCGCCCTCAGAACTGCACATTGAGCGCCCTCTCCACCAGCGACTGAAGCGCCGACGAAACGGCCTCGCTCGTCACCACCTTGTAGAGCACCGCCGCGAAGCCGCACGCAGCGATCGTTCCGACCGCGTACTCACTGGTCGTCATCCCGGCATCTCCGTGCATCCGCACCCGACGTGCGACGCACCGCATCCATGTCTTCATCCCAACCCCCATGTGGTCCCGCTGTGAGTCCTGCTGCTGAGCTGTCGAGTCATTGCGCTGTTGAGTCATTGCGCTGTTGGGCCATTGCGCTGTTGGGCCATTGCGCTGTTCGGGCGAGCTGCTGGAGGCCCGCGCTGCCGGCCCGCTCATCAGTGCTTGAGCAGCCCGGCCGCCAGTCCGATCACCACCGGCGCCACTCCGGCGGCCAGGAACGCGGGCAGGAAGCAGAGCCCCAGCGGCCCGGTGATCAGTACGCCCGCCCGCCGGGCCCGGGCGGCCGTCGTCCGTGCCCGCTCGGCCCGGCAGCGCTCCGCCACCCGCCCTACCGGGCCCGCCGCGGGCGCCCCCGAGGAGGCGGCCCGCTCCAGGCACCGGGCCAGCCCCGCCGCGCCCGGTATCGCCCCCAACCTCCCCCACGCCTCGGCCGGTTCGCCGCCCAGCCGCAGTTCTGCGGAGATCTGGGCCAGCCGCCGCCCGATCGGGCCGTCCAGCGACTCCCCCACGGCTCCGGCCGCCTCGCGCGGTCCCGCTCCGGCCGACAGGCAGGCGGCCAGCAGATCGGCCGCGAGCGGCAGTTCCGGGTCCACCGCCTCGGCCCCGGGGCGTGCCCGCTGGGGCTTCCGGCGGCAGGCCCAGCGCCTGGCCCCGTACGCCGCCGCCAGCCCCACCACGGCTCCGGGCACCCCGCCGATCAGCACGTATGCGGCGGCCAGCGCCCCCAGCGGCCCGGCCCAGGCCCGTACGAGCGACCCGCGTGCCGCGCCACCGCCCACCAGCCGGGCGACCGGTGACCAGGTACCCGGCGGCCAAGTGCCTGGCGACTGAGTGCCTGGCGACCGGGTGCCTGGCGACCGGGTGCCTGACGACCGGGTGCCCGGCAGCCAGGCCCTCGCCCCGTCACGCCGCGCGGGCACCACCCACGCCCCCGCCCCCGCGTCCACCGCCGCGAGCAGCTCCACGAGCCGCCGCCGCACCACCCGCTCCCGTCGGCGACGCGAGAACTCCAGCCCTGTCCACAGGACAAGGGCCGCGATCGCCGCCATCGCCCCCAGCCTGTGGAAAACATCCCGGAGCGCTTCTCCTCCCGCGCCCCCGAGTCCGAGCTGCCCGCTCACCGCCGTTCCCCCGCCCGGGTGATCCGCGCCGTCCAGTACAGCCCCGCCGCCTCCAGCGCCCCGGCCAGCGCCAGGCAGCCGAACCCGGCCGGGGTGTGGAGCAGCACGCGCAGGGGGCCGGCGCCCATAGCCGTGCCGAGCAGGAGGCCGAGGACCGGCAGCAGGGCCAGCAGGGCGGCCGTTGTGCGCGGCCCGGTCAACTGGGCCCTCAGCTCCTCCCGTTGGTCCCGCTCGGCCCGCAGCGCCGCCTCCAGGCGCTCCAGGCCGGCCGCGAGGCCCGCGCCGCCGTCGACCGCCACCTGCCAGCACGCGGCCACTCCCGCCAGTCCTTCCGCGCCCGGCTCACGGGCCGCCTCCCGCAGGGCCCCGGGCACATCGCCGCCGAACCGTGCCGCCGCCAGCACCCGCGGTTCGGCGCTGCCCAGCGCCTCCGTGTCCCGGGCGGCCAGCGTCAGCGCCTGGCCTGGCTGGCGTCCCGCCCGCAGCTCCCCGGCGACCGCCCCGCACCACGTGACGACCTCGTCGCCCCGGCGCCACTTCGCCCGCTCCCGCTCACGGGCCCGCAGCCGCCGCCCCACCAGCGGCACCGCCACCGCCCCGGCGGCCAGCGGCAGTACCGAGCCCGCCAGCACCGCCACGATCACCGCGACCGGCAGGCACAGCCACTCCGGCCGCGCCTTGGCGCGCAACCGCATCCAGAGCCGCCCCCACGGCGGCTCCTCGCGCTCCACCGCTCCTCCCGCGACGATCAGCCGTGCCCTGCGCAGCCCCTGCTCCCGCCCCACCGAGAGCCAGGCCGCCGCGAACGCGCACACGGCCGCCGCCGAGGCCGGGGTGAGCAGCCCGGGCGGGCCCGGCGCCGTCCAGGCCGTCACCACGCACCCCCGAGCAGCACCCGCAGCCGTTCCCAGCCGCGCTCCTGGACGAAGCCGCCCATGCCCCAGCGCAGTGCCGGGACGGCCACCACCAGCCCCGCCGCGTCCCGTTCAAGGACCCGGACCTCGGCGACCCGGCGCCGCCCGGCCCTGTCCCGTACGAGATGGAGCACCACCGAAAGCGCCGCCGCCACCTGGCTGTGCAGGGCCGCCCGGTCGAGCCCGGCCGCCGTGCCCAGGGCCTCCAGACGGGCGGGGACGTCCGCGGCGGTATTGGCGTGCACCGTGCCGCAACCGCCCTCGTGACCGGTGTTGAGCGCGGCCAGCAGGTCGGTGACCTCGGCGCCGCGCACCTCGCCCACGACCAGCCGGTCCGGCCGCATGCGCAAGGCCTGGCGCACCAGGTCCCGCAGGGTCACCAGGCCCGCGCCCTCCTGGTTGGCGGGCCGTGACTCCAGCCGCACCACATGGGGATGGTCGGGCCTCAACTCGGCCGAATCCTCGGCCAGGACGATCCGCTCGCACTCCGGGACGAGGCCGAGGAGCGTCGACAGCAGGGTCGTCTTGCCGGTGCCCGTGCCACCGCTCACCAGGAACGAGACCCGGGCGCCGATGAGCGCCCGCAGAACCCCGTCCCCGCCCGGCGGAACCGTCCCGGCCGCGACCAGTTCGTCCAGCGAGAACGCCCTCGGCCGCACCACCCGCAGCGACAGACAGTCCGCCCCGACCGCGACCGGCGCCAGCACCGCGTGCATCCGGGTCCCGTCCGGCAACCGGGCGTCCACCCAGGGCCGGGCGTCGTCAAGGCGCCGCCCGGCGACCGCCGCCAGCCGCTGGGCCAGTCGGCGTACCGCGGCCGTGTCGCTGAAGCGGACGCCGGTGAGTTCGAGCCCGGCCCCCCTGTCCACCCAGACCCGGTCCGGGGCCGACACCAGGACGTCCGTCACCGCGGGATCGGCGAGCAGCGGCTCCAATGGGCCCGTGCCGACCAGCTCGGAGCGCAACTCCTCCGCGCCGCCGAGGACTTCCGCGTCGCCCAGGAGCCGCCCCTGGGCCCGCAGCGCCGCCGCGACCCGGGCCGGCGTCGGCTCTGCCCCGCTCTCCGCGAGTTGTTGGCGCACCGCATCGAGCAGCGGCCTCGGCGACGCCCCGGCCGCACCCGGCCCACCCGGCGCACCGCCCGGGGGCATCCCCGCTCCCACCCCCGCGCTCATGCGCCCCGTATCCACACGCCCCGCACTCATGCCACCCGTGCGCACCCGACCCGTACTCATGCGACCGCACCCCCCATCAGCGCCTGCTCCCAGAAGGCCGTGCAGAAGCGGGAGAGGGGGCCGCGCACTTCGCTGCCCGGTGGGGCCCCCTTCTCCTGGGCCTCCAGCAGGCCGTACTCCACCGGGAGTTCACCGGCCAGGGGAAGCCCCAGGGCGGCCGCCACCCACTGCTCGTCGAGCCCCGCCGCGTACGGACCGCGCACCACCGCTCGCAGATCCCGCAGCACCATGCCGACCGAGGCGGCGACCCGGTTGGCCGCCGCGACCGCCCGCAGTTCGGCGGGGACGACCAGCAGACCCAGGTCGAGCTGGGCGAGTGCCTCCGCCACCGCGTCGTCCACACGCCTCGGCAGGTCGACGACCACGACACCGCCGCGTCTGCGCGCGGCCGCGAGGACCGCTCGCATCGCCTCCGCCGGGATCGCCACCGAGTCGCCCCGGTCCCAGCTGAGCACGCGCAGCGCGTGCAGATGCGGAAGCGACTCCTCCAGCGCACCTCCGGCGACCCGGCCACGAGAAGCGGCGAAATCCGGCCATCGTCTGCCCTCGGCCTGTTCGCCACCGAGCAGCACGTCGAGGCCGCCTCCCAAGGGGTCGCCGTCGATGAGCATGGCGCGCCGGCCGGCCCTCGCCGCGGTCACCGCCAGGGCGCAGGCCAGCGTCGACGCCCCGGCTCCGCCGCGCCCGCCGACGACTCCGACGGTGAGCGCCTGGCGGCCCACGCCCTCCGCCGCGTCCGCGATCCGGTCGACCAGCCACTGCTCCGCGTCGGGCAGCCGCAGTACGTGGTCGGCGCCGATCTCCACCGCGCGCTGCCACACCCCGGGGTCGTCCTGGTCCCGCCCGACGAGCAGCACTCCGCGCCTTCGCACAGCGCCGCGCACCCGGGCGGCCGCGTCGTCCCCGACGAGGATCAGCGGTGCGCTCTCCCAGCCGGACCGGCGCTCGGGCACCGAGTGGTGCACCTCGGGCTCGGCTCCGGCGGCGGCGCACAGCCGCAGCAGATCGTCGAGCAACGCCTCGTCCTCGGTGACGATCAGCGGCCCCGCACGCCGCCCCTGAGCACCCGTCGACCGTTCGGAAGCCATGGGTCCGTCCACGATCTCCGCCCCCTCTCACTGCGATTCCTGGCGTCCGCGGATCTCGCGAACTGGAATCACGGTGGAGCGGTTCCGGAAATTAAGTGGATCTTGGTCAAAAGCTGTGGACAACCCGCCCGTTGTGAATATTCCGCTCACCTATACCGGTGACTTCCGGAGCGCATCGGAACCGTTACGCTCCGTGACGAGTCTGGACAGGCAGAGGGAGGGGCCGATACGGCCCGAGGGAGGGGGAAGGATCGTGTGCGAGGCCCGAAAATGCATCCGGACATGCGACGACCCCCGCCGGGGGGGAGAGCGGGGGTCGTCTTTCCGGCCGACTCGGGGGGGGAGGAGCCGGACCGGGTTAGCACGGTCGCGAACGATCCGTGACTTCCATGGTGTACCCGAGAGCCTTCTCAGGCAAACCCACACGCCCCAGCGTACGCCGAATGGCGGGCGCCTATGCTCGCCTTCGTGGAAAACCACTCCTTGCCGCGGACCGCCGCCTTCTTCGACTTGGACAAGACAGTCATTGCCAAGTCGTCGACTCTCACGTTCAGCAAGTCCTTCTATCAAGGGGGACTCATCAACCGCAGGGCCGTGTTGCGTACGGCCTACGCACAGTTCGTGTTCCTCGCGGGCGGCGCCGACCATGATCAGATGGAGCGGATGCGCCAGTATCTGTCGGCGCTCTGCAAGGGCTGGAACGTCCAGCAGGTGAAGGAGATCGTCGCCGAGACGCTCCACGATCTGATCGACCCGATCATCTACGACGAGGCCGCCTCCCTCATCGAGGAGCACCACACCGCGGGACGCGACGTCGTGATCGTCTCGACCTCGGGCGCCGAGGTGGTCGAGCCGATCGGCGAGCTGCTCGGGGCGGACCGCGTGGTGGCCACCCGGATGGTCGTGGGCCCCGACGGCTGCTTCACGGGCGACGTCGAGTACTACGCCTACGGCCCCACCAAGGCGGAGGCCGTCAAGGAGCTCGCCGCGTCCGAGGGCTACGACCTGGCCCGCTGCTACGCGTACAGCGACTCGGCGACCGACGTTCCGATGCTGGAGGCGGTGGGCCACCCCTTCGCGGTCAACCCGGATCGGGCACTCCGGCGCGAAGCGGCCATCCGAGATTGGCCGGTTCTCGTCTTCAACCGGCCCGTCCGACTCAAGCAGCGGCTGCCCGCGCTCTCCATGCCGCCCCGTCCGGCACTGGTCGCGGCGGCAGCCGTGGGCGCCGCGGCGGCCACGGCCGGGCTCGTCTGGTACGCGAGCCGGCGGCGCGCCGCAGCCGCGAGCTGACCGAGGGACACCGGGCCCGAGGGCCCTGCGAACAGCGCTGACCGTTCCGCCCTGTTTGAACCTAAAAGTAAAGAAGTGCAGTCAGGGGTTCCGCTTCACCCCAGCCTGGAGTACAAATAAGGCAACGGCCCGCGAGACCTGGGACATCCGAGAGGATCACCTTCTACGCAACACGGCCCCACGGACCGAGCATGGACATCGAGCACCCACGCGACGTCGACCCGTCGATTACGGGCCAGCCGCACCAGGTGACGGGCAGAAGTTCCCGACCTGATGGGCAATATTCGAGGACGCTTGGTAACACGGTGAACATGCCAGCGGCGGTACCGATCCGGTACCGCCGCAACCCTTTTCCGGCGCCCCGCCTTCCGGCCTCCTGCCGTCGGGCATCCAGCGCCGTGCCGCCTACGCCGCTCCGCGCTGAAGCGCCTCGCAGACAGCCGTCGACTCCCGTACACCGAGTTCGATCGAGCGCCCGCAGTGGGCGATCCAGGCCGCCACGCCCTCCGGTGTCCCCGAGGCGTAGCCGTCCAGCGCCGCCGCGTACGCCGCGCGCCCTTGCTCCGCATGGCCGACCTCGGCCGGGCAGATCGACTTCGGGTCGAGACCGCTGCCGATCAGCACGATGCGCTCGGCGGCCCGCGCCACAAGGCCGTTGTACGAGCCGAACGGACGCAGGGCGAGCAGTTCGCCGTGCACCACCGCGGCCGTGACGAGCGCCGGGGCCGAGGAGCCCGCGATGATCAACTGGGAGAGCCCCTCAAGGCGGCCCGCCACCTCGTCCGCGTCCGGCAGCGCCAGCTCGATCAGCGGCTCGTCCACCGGCTCGCCGTGCTGACGGGGCCGGCCCACCGTGTCGGCGGAGTCGGCGGCCGCGACCAGGTGCAGCCGGGCGAGCACCCGCAGCGGCGACTGCCGCCAGATGGAGAGCAGTTGGCCGGCCTCGGCAGTCAGCCGCAGGGCCGCGCCGACCGTGCGCGCCTCGGCCTCCGAGCCGAAATCGCTGCGCCGCCGCACCTCCTCAAGCGCCCAGTCGGCGCCGGAGAGCGCCGCGCTGCCGCGCGCCCCGCGCAGCGCCGCCTCCGAGGTGATCTCGTTGCTGCGCCGCCGCATGACACGGTGCCCGTAGACCCGGTCGACGGCTTTGCGTACGGAGTCCACGGCGTCCGGGACACCCGGCAGCGAGCCCAGGGCGACAAGCGGATCGGGGGCCGACGAGGCGTTCGTACTCATAAGTAGCGAGGCTACGCGTCCGTGGCCCACACCCCACCTTCGAGTGGTCTTCTTCACTTGCCGCCCCTACTTTGCGCTGTCGCACGATTACTCTTGGTGAACATGAAGATCGCTTTCGTAGGCAAGGGCGGCAGCGGCAAGACCACGTTGTCCTCGCTCTTCATCCGCCACCTCACCGCCAACGAGGCCGCCGTGCTCGCGGTCGACGCCGACATCAACCAGCATCTGGGGGCCGCGCTCGGGCTCGACGAGGCGGAGGCCGCCGCGCTGCCCGCGCTGGGCGCCCAGCTGCCGCTGATCAAGGAGTATCTGCGCGGCACCAACCCCCGGATCGCCTCCGCCGAGACGATGATCAAGACGACCCCGCCGGGCCGGGGCTCACGGCTGCTGCGGATCCGCGAGTCGAATCCGGTGTACGAGGCGTGCGCGCGGCGGGTGGTGCTCGACGACGGGGACATCCGGCTGATGGCGACCGGCCCGTTCAACGAGTCCGACCTGGGCGTGGCCTGCTACCACTCGAAGGTCGGGGCGGTGGAGCTGTGTCTCAACCACCTGGTGGACGGGCCGGACGAGTACGTCGTCGTCGACATGACGGCCGGGTCGGACTCGTTCGCCTCCGGCATGTTCACGCGCTTCGACATGACGTTCCTGGTGGCCGAGCCGACCCGCAAGGGCGTTTCGGTCTACCGCCAGTACAAGGAGTACGCACGGGACTTCGGGGTCTCCCTGAAGGTCGTCGGCAACAAGGTGCAGGGCCAGGACGACCTGGACTTCCTGCGGGCCGAGGTCGGCGATGACCTGCTGGTCACGGTCGGCCACTCCGACTGGGTGCGCGCGATGGAGAAGGGGCGCCCGCCGCGCTTCGAGCTCCTGGAGGCCGACAACCGGCTCGCCCTCCAGGCCCTGCAGGACGCGGCGGACGACTCGTACGAGGCGCGCGACTGGGAGCGGTACACCCGCCAGATGGTCCACTTCCATCTGAAGAACGCGCAGAGCTGGGGGAACGCGAGGACGGGCGTCGACCTGGCGGCCCAGGTCGACCCCGTCTTCGTACTGCGGGAGGAACTCGCCGTTCCGCAGCCGAGCTGACCTCGCGAGCGCAGGCTGACGGAAGGCGTCAGCCTGCGGCGGCCTGCTTGAGGCCGGGCTGCGGGAGCGGCTTGGCCGACTGGACCGGCACGGCGGGCTGGGCGGCCAGGAAGGCCGTCCAGCCACCCTTCGGGGCCTCTCCGACCTTCAGCTGACGGAACTTGTCGAGTGTCGACGGGTCCTGCGCGTCCAGCCAGTCGGCGAGCTGGCGGAATGACACGCAGTGCACTTCGCGCTTGACGCAGACCGTCTTGATCGTGTCCTCGACGGCCCGCATGTACGTGCCGCCGTTCCAGGGCTCGAAATGGTTGCCGATGATCAGCGGCGCGCGGTTGCCGTTGTACGAGCGGTCGAAGGCTTGGAGCAGGCCGTCGCGCATCTGGTTGCCCCAGTACTCGTGCTGGCCGGCCTCGCCCGTCACCGCGCCCGACTGGTTCATGTAGAAGTTGTAGTCCATGGACAGCGTCTGGAAGGCGCGGCCCGGGACCGGGACCAGCTGCATGGACAGGTCCCAGATGCCGTTGTCGTTCTTCTTCGGCCACACCTGGTCGTTGACGCCGCTGGTGTCATAGCGCCAGCCGAGCTGGCCGGCCGCCTGCACGAAGTTCTTGCGGCCCTCCAGGCAGGGCGTGCGGCCGCCGATGAGCTCCTTGTCGTAGTCGAACGGAAGCGGCGCCTCCGCCGTGAGCCCGGAGTTGGACTTCCAGTTCTTCACGAACGACTTGGCCTGCGCGATCTCGCTCTTCCACTCGTCCACCGACCAGGTGCCGACGCCGCCGTCGTTCCCGCAGAAGTGGCCGTTGAAGTGGGTGCCGACCTCGTTGCCCTCCTGCCACGCACCGCGCAGCTGGGTGACCGTGTCCTTGATGCCCTTGAGATCGTTGAACCCGATGTCGCTGCTGCCCGGAGAGTGCTTGGGCGCGGTGTATCGCTCGCGCTTCTCCTCCGGGAGCATGTACACACCGCTGAGGAAGTACGTCATCGTCGCGTTGTACTTCTTGCCCACCTCGCGGAAGTGGGAGAACAGCCGCTGGCTGTCCTCGCCCGCACCGTCCCAGGAGAACACCACGAACTGCGGCGGCTGCTGACCGGGCGCCAGCTTGCGCGGCTTCAGCAGATGCGGCTGGAGTCCGGTGAACGCGGTGGATCCGTCGCCGATCAGGCGCACGGCCTGCTTGGGGGCGGCGGCGCCGACCGCTCCAGGGCCGGGCGCGGCCGCCTTGGCCCCGTTGCCCACCGAACATCCGGCGACACCCGCGATCAGCGCGGCGACGACGGCCCCGGTGGCGATCCTCTTCGTGGCGGCCATCATCCGCCCACCCTCTTCCTCGCAGATCAGCAGATCCGAAGATCTCTTGCACTGAATGTCATCAAATCGCCGCAAAAGTGACACGCAGCGTGAAGGAAGAGCGTGCGACAGGCCGCACGAAAAGCTGCTTATTCACCGTTAAGAGTGAATCGTTGGCCTATTTGCCCTAAATGTGGAGCGCTGACCTTTACTCTGCATTACGATTCGTTTACCGAGAGTTGAGAATCCCGCCGCTGCACGCCGTGACCCACGGCCGCGACCCCACATCCGCGACCGCGCTGCCCCGGAGGAGACGGGAAATATGCCTGCCTGCGTCCCCACCCGCACCCAGCCCCTCACTCACACCGACAGCCCCCAGCACCCGCACGCCCCGCCCCCCAGGAATGGAGGCCGCCGCTTCCGGATCGCCGGAGCCGATCTGTCCGCATCCGTCACCGTCTTCCTGCTCGCCGTCCCGATGTCGCTCGGCCTCGCCGTCGCCATCGACGCCCCGCTGGAAGCCAGCCTCATCGCCGCCGGTGTCGGCGGCATCGTCGCCGGGCTGCTCGGCGGCTCACCGCTCCTTGTCAGTGGCCCTTCCGCCGGACTCACGGTGGTATCGGCCGAGTTGATCCAGAGTTACGGCTGGCGCACGACCTGCGCCATCACCGTTCTCGCGGGTCTGCTCCAGATCGCACTCGGCTCGCTGAAGACCGCGCGCTCCGCGCTCGCCGTGAGCCCCGCCATCGTGCACGGCACCCTCGCCGGCATCGGCGCCGCCATCGCGCTCGCCCAGCTCCACATCGTCCTGGGCGGCTCCCCACAGAGCTCGGCCGTGGACAACGCCCAAGCTCTCCCAGGCCAGTTGGCCAAGGTCGGCCCTGCCGCACCCCTCGTCGGGGCGCTCACCATCGCCGTGCTCATGACGTGGCCCCGCCTCCCGGGACGCGTCGGAAAGGCGCTGCGCCGCATTCCGGCCGCGCTCGCCTGTGTAGTGATCGCCACCGGTGTGGCCGCCGTGGCCGCGCCCCACATCGCCCGGGTCGACCTGCCTTCCTGGGACGCCCATGTGCTGCCGGAGCTGCCGCACGGGCCGGTGGCCGGGCTGGCCGCCGCCGTGCTCACGGTGACGCTGGTGGCCAGCCTGGAGTCGCTGCTTTCCGCCGTGGCCGTGGACAAGCTGGCCGCCGAGCGGCCGGGGGGCACCGCACCCGCCCGGGCCGACCTCGACCGGGAGTTGCGCGGTCAGGGCATCGCCAACGCCGTCTCCGGGCTGCTCGGCGGAATGCCGGTCTCCGGCGGCGCGGTGCGCGGCAGCGCCAACGTACGGGCCGGGGCGACCGGCCGCGCCTCCTCCGTGCTGCACGGGGTGTGGGTGCTGCTCGCCGCCGGGCTGCTCGTGGCCGTCCTGGAGTGGATCCCGCTGGCGGCGCTGGCCGCGCTGGTGATGATGGTCGGCATCCAGATGGTGTCCTACGCCCACATCCGCAACGTCCACAAGCACCGCGAGTTCATGGTGTACGTGGCGACGGTGGCCGGGGTGCTCCTGTTCGGGGTGCTCCAGGGCGTGGTCATCGGGGTCGCCGTGGCCGTCGCGGTCGCGCTGCGCCGGGTGGCGCACACCCGGATCACGGTGCAGCGCCAGGACGACCTGTCGTACCTGGTGCAGGCGCGCGGGCAGTTGACGTTCCTCGCCGTGCCCCGGCTGACCCGGATGCTGAACCAGGTACCCCAAGGGGCTGGCGCCGTCGTGGAGTTGGACGGCTCGTTCATGGACCATGCGGCGTACGAGGCACTGCAGGGCTGGCAGGACACGCACACCGCGCGCGGTGGCGAGGTGCGGATCACCGGCCGGTCCGGCGGACGGATCACCGAGCCCGCATCCAGCTCGCAGAGCTGCTGCCGGCCCTGGACCCCCTGGCGCAACCACCACTGCCACGACAAGGCGCCGGCGCCCAGGCGGCACGGGCACCAACTGGCCAGCGGGCTGAGCTCGTTCCAGCGCAACACCGCGCCGCTGGTGCGGGACGAGCTGGCGCGGCTGGCGCGCGAGGGGCAGCAGCCGTCCCAGCTCTTCCTCACCTGCGCGGACTCCCGGCTGGTCACCAGCATGATCACGTCGAGCGGCCCGGGCGATCTGTTCACCGTGCGCAACGTCGGCAATCTGGTGCCCCCGCCCGGCGCGGAGTGCGGCGACGACTCGGTGGCGGCGGCGATCGAGTACGCGGTCGAGGTGCTGCGGGTCGAGTCCATCACCGTCTGCGGACACTCCGGCTGCGGGGCGATGCAGGCGCTGCTGAACGGCAAGCCGGACGGCCCGCAGACGCCCCTGCGGCGGTGGCTGCGGCACGGGGCGCCCAGCCTGGAGCGGATGGCGAGCCGCAAGTACTCCTGGGCGCGGATCGCCGGGCGGCTGCCCGCCGACGCCGTCGAGCAGCTCTGCCTCACCAATGTGGTGCAGCAGCTGGAGCATCTGCGGAGCCATGAGTCGGTGGCGCGGCGGCTGGCCGAGGGCGCGCTGGCGCTGCACGGAATGTACTTCCATGTGGGCGAGGCCCAGGCGTACTTGCTGGCGTCCGACGACTGCGAGGAGGTGTTCGAGGGGGTGGGGCCGACGGCCCTTGAGGCCTCCCCGATCTGACGTCGTGTGGCGCCGCGTCTTCCGCGTATGCCTGAACCCAGGGCGGACCGTGTCCGTGAGACCGTCTGATGACACGCCGATGCCCCGGATCCCCTATAGGTCTAAACCAATCTTCGGGAGACCCTTGTCACCCGGCGATTGGCCTGATGAGCTATGGCCCGGGACACATAGGCACATAGGACGCCCTGGGAAAGGGAGATGTCGTGAGCAACGAAAGCCTGGCCAACCTCTTGAAGGAGGAGCGCCGGTTCGCTCCTCCTGCCGAGCTGGCTGCCGACGCCAACGTAACGGCGGAGGCGTACGAGCAGGCCAAGGCGGACAGGCTGGGCTTCTGGGCCGAGCAGGCCCGGCGCCTCACCTGGGCCACCGCACCGACCGAGACGCTCGACTGGTCGAACCCGCCGTTCGCGAAGTGGTTCGCCGACGGGCAGCTCAACGTGGCGTACAACTGCGTGGACCGGCACGTCGAGGCCGGGAACGGTGACCGGGTCGCCATTCACTTCGAGGGCGAGCCCGGCGACAGCCGTGCCCTCACCTACGCGGAGCTGAAGGACGAGGTCTCCCGGGCCGCCAATGCCCTTACCGAGCTCGGTGTCCGGGCCGGCGACCGGGTCGCGGTGTACATGCCGATGATCCCCGAGGCGGCCGTCGCGATGCTCGCCTGCGCGCGGATCGGCGCGGCGCACTCGGTGGTGTTCGGCGGCTTCTCCGCCGACGCCGTCGCCTCCCGTATCCAGGACGCCGACGCGAAGCTGGTCATCACGGCGGACGGCGGGTACCGGCGCGGCAAGCCGTCCGCGCTGAAGCCCGCGATCGACGAGGCCGTGGCGAAGTGCCCGCAGGTCGAGCACGTGCTGGTAGTGCGGCGTACGGGCCAGGAGACCGCCTTCACCGAGGGCCGGGACGTCTGGTGGGACGACATCGTCGGCCGTCAGTCCGCCGAGCACACCCCGCAGGCGTTCGACGCCGAGCACCCGCTGTTCATCCTGTACACCTCCGGGACCACGGGGAAGCCGAAGGGCATCCTGCACACCTCCGGCGGCTATCTGACGCAGGCCGCGTACACGCACCACGCGGTCTTCGACCTCAAGCCCGAGACCGATGTGTACTGGTGCACCGCCGACATCGGCTGGGTGACCGGCCACTCGTACATCGTGTACGGGCCGCTGGCCAACGGCGCGACGCAGGTCATGTACGAGGGCACGCCGGACACCCCGCACCAGGGGCGGTTCTGGGAGGTCGTCCAGAAGTACGGGGTGACGATCCTCTACACGGCGCCGACGGCGATCCGTACGTTCATGAAGTGGGGCGACGACATCCCCGCGAAGTTCGACCTGTCGTCGCTGCGGGTGCTCGGGTCGGTGGGCGAACCCATCAACCCCGAGGCGTGGATGTGGTACCGCAAGCACATCGGGGCGGACAAGTGCCCGATCGTGGACACGTGGTGGCAGACGGAGACCGGGGCGATGATGATCTCGCCGCTGCCGGGCGTCACCGAGACCAAGCCGGGCTCCGCGCAGCGTGCGCTGCCCGGCATCGCGGCGACCGTCGTCGACGACGAGGCGCACGAGGTGCCGAACGGGGGCGGCGGGTACCTCGTCCTCACCGAGCCGTGGCCGTCGATGCTGCGCACCATCTGGGGCGATGACCAGCGGTTCATCGACACGTACTGGTCGCGGTTCGAGGGCAAGTACTTCGCCGGTGACGGGGCGAAGAAGGACGAGGACGGGGACATCTGGCTGCTCGGCCGCGTCGATGACGTGATGCTCGTGTCCGGGCACAACATCTCGACGACCGAGGTCGAGTCGGCGCTGGTGTCGCACCCGTCGGTGGCCGAGGCGGCGGTGGTCGGCGCGGCCGACGAGACGACCGGGCAGGCGATCGTCGCGTTCGTGATCCTGCGGGGTTCGGCGGCGGAGTCGGACGGACTGGTGGAGGAACTGCGGGCGCACGTCGGCACCACGCTGGGGCCGATCGCCAAGCCGAAGCGGGTGCTGCCGGTGGCGGAGCTGCCGAAGACCCGGTCAGGGAAGATCATGCGGCGGTTGCTGCGGGACGTTGCCGAGAACCGGGAGCTGGGGGATGTCACGACGCTGACGGACTCGTCGGTGATGGATCTGATCCAGACGAAGCTGCCGGGCGCTTCCAGCGAGGAGTGAGGGGGTGGGGGCCCGGCTGCGGGGTTTTCGTGGCCGGGCCTCCGGCGGTTCTCCCCCACCCCGCCCGTTCCCTTAACCCTCCGGGGGTGGGTGGTGAAGGTGGCTCTCCCGGGGGCTACGCCCCGGCCCCCCGCTTGCGGGGCCTGCGGCCCCTGCACCCCGCTCACGGGGGCTCCGCCCCCGCCCCCGCTTCGGGGCTTCGCCCCGGACCCCTTTCGTCCGCAGGCCGCCGGTGGCTGGTCGCGCAGTTCCCCGCGCCCCTGAAGGGCGGCCCTGCGGCCCTGCCCCGCTCCCCAGGCACCGGACGGCTGGAGTACGGGTCGCTCGCTCCGCAGGCACCCGAAGGCCTGGTGCACGGGTCGCTCCGCACACGCCCGAGGGCCTGGATGCACGGGCCCCGTTCCTCACACGCCGGACGGGCCGAATCCTCCCCGCGCCCCTTCTGCCTTTAAGGGGCGCGGGGAACTGCGCGCTCAGCCACAAACGGCCCGCACTCGACCACCGACCTGGCCTTCAGGGGCGCGGGGAACTGCGCGAGCAACCACAGCCGACCCGCAGACAAACCCCGGGCCGAAAAGGGGCGCGGGGAACTGCGCGACCAGCCCCCACCGAACCCGCAAGCAAAAGCCCGCCGGGGCCCTGGGGCAGAGCCCCACCCACCCGCAGACAAACCCCGAGCCCGGCCCCCCGCGCCCCCCACCCCACTTGCCCCTAAAGTAACGATCACCGGATTCATCCCTCCCGCACCCGGGTAAAGAGTTAGGTAAAGTAAGGATCGGGATCGCGTCAGTCGCGGCACTCGCGTCAACGGCGCGACGAGAGGGACCCAGGTGCGCCGGGAAGTCTGGTCGGCAACGTGCTTTGTCATGCCCGCCGAACCGACCGGAGGTCGTCCGTGGCCGCGCCCGTAACCCGTAAGGACAGCAGCAAGAGCAACAGCCGGAAGTTTCTCGGGCGGCTCTCGTTGCCCGAGCGGAACTTCGTCGCGGACGCGCTGCGTGCCGAGACCGTCGGCGGTGTGCTGCTGCTCGTGGCCGCGATCGTGGCGTTGATCTGGGCCAACACCCTTGGTGGCAGCTACGCCGATGTGCGTGGGTTTCATGTCGGGATCGAGGCCCTCGGGCTCGACCTCTCACTGCAGCACTGGGCCGCCGACGGACTCCTCGCGGTCTTCTTCTTCGTCGCCGGGATCGAACTCAAGCGCGAGCTCGTGGCCGGTGAGCTGCGCGATCCCAAGGACGCCGCGCTGCCGGTGATCGCCGCGCTCTGCGGCATGGCCGTGCCCGCGCTCGTATACGCGCTGGTCAACGCCGTCGGCGGCGGCGCGATGGACGGGTGGGCCGTGCCGACGGCCACCGACATCGCCTTCGCGCTGGCCGTGCTCGCGGTCATCGGGACCTCACTGCCGTCCGCCCTGCGCGCGTTCCTGCTGACGCTCGCCGTCGTCGACGACCTGTTCGCCATTCTCATCATCGCCGTGTTCTTCACCAAAGAGATCGACTTCGCGGCCTTCGGCGGCTCCGTCGTCGGCCTCGCTGTCTTCTGGCTGCTGCTGCGCAAGGGCGTGCGCGGCTGGTACGTGTACGTACCGCTCGCGCTGGTCATCTGGGGGCTGATGTACAACAGCGGCGTCCACTCCACCATCGCGGGCGTCGCCATGGGCCTGATGCTGCGCTGCACCCGCCAGGAGGGCGAGGAGCACTCCCCCGGCGAGCACATCGAGCACCTGGTGCGGCCGCTGTCCGCCGGGCTCGCCGTGCCGCTCTTCGCGCTGATGTCGGCCGGGGTCGGCGTCAGCGGCGGGGCGCTCGCGGACGTCTTCACCCGGCCCGAGACGCTCGGCGTGGTGCTCGGCCTGGTGGTCGGCAAGGCGGTCGGTATCTTCGGCGGCACCTGGTGCGCCGCCCGGTTCACCAGGGCGGAGCTCAACGACGACCTGGCGTGGCCGGACGTCTTCGCCGTCGCCGCGCTCGCCGGGATCGGCTTCACGGTCTCGCTGCTCATCGGCGAGCTGGCCTTCGACGGCGAGGGCGCGCTCGCGGACGAGATCAAGGCCGCCGTGCTGGTGGGCTCGCTGATCGCGGCCGTGTGCGCCACGGTCCTGCTGAAGCTGCGCGTACGCCGGTACCGGGCGCTCGTCGAGGAGGAGGAGCGCGACGAGGACCACGACGGCATCCCGGATGTGTACGAACAGCACAATCCGGCCTACCACCTGCGGATGGCCGCCATCTACGAGACGAAGGCCGCCGAGCACCGCCGCCTCGCGCAACTGGCGGGGGCGGGGAGCGACGAGGGCGGCCGTCCGGCATGATCTGACATCTGGGCCGGAGAAGGACATCTGGGCCGGGAGATGACGGGACCGGAGAAGAGAAGAGGGAGTCAGCGAATGAGCGACCCCAGCAACACCGCCGCCGGAGCCGACCGCAGCCTCGGCCAACTGGTCGCCTCGGCGACCGCCGAGATGTCCGCGCTGGTGCACGACGAGATCGCGCTCGCCAAGGCGGAGCTGCGACAGGACGTCAAGCGCGGCGCGATCGGTGGCATCGCCATCAGTACCGCGGGAGTGCTCGTCCTGTTCTCGCTGCCGGTGCTGAGTTTCGCGGCGGCGTACGGGATCCACAATCTGGGACTGGGCCTCGCCTGGTCGTTCCTGATCGTGGGCGGAGCGTTCCTGCTGCTCGCGGCCCTGCTCGGGCTGCTGGCCGTGGCCAAGTTCAAGAAGGTCAAGCCGCCGGAGAAGTCCATCGCCTCGGCCAAGCAGACCGCCGCGGTGCTCGGGGGCGTCAAGCCGCATCCCCGCCCGGTGACGGACCAGGCCCCGGCTGTGGCACGCTCGTCTGCATGACCGCACCTGATACCGGTACCGGCGCCACGGGCAGCCCTGGCGGCAATGGCAGCCCTGTCCGCATCGATGGTCCCTGGACACACAGGGACGTAGCGGCCAATGGTGCGCGCTTCCACATCGCGGAGCTGGGTGACGGTCCGCTGGTGTTGCTGCTCCACGGCTTTCCGCAGTTCTGGTGGACGTGGCGGCACCAGCTGACCGCGCTCGCCGACGCCGGTTTCCGGGCGGTCGCGATGGACCTGCGGGGCGTCGGCGGCAGCGACCGCACGCCCCGGGGCTACGACCCGGCCAACCTCGCGCTGGACATCACCGGGGTCGTACGGTCGCTCGGCGAGCCCGACGCGGCGCTGGTCGGCCATGACCTGGGCGGCTATCTGGCGTGGACGGCGGCCGTGATGCGGCCCAAGCTGGTGCGCCGGCTGGTCGTCTCCTCGATGCCGCACCCCCGGCGCTGGCGCTCCGCGATGCTCTCCGACCCCTCGCAGTCGCGGGCCGGTTCGTACATCTGGGGCTTCCAGCGGCCGTGGGTCCCGGAGCGTCAGCTCGTCGCGGACGAAGCGGCGCTGGTGGGGCGGCTGGTGCGGGAGTGGTCGGGTCCGCTGGCGCCGGAGGAAGAGGCCGTGGAGGTCTACCGGCGGGCGATGACCATCCCGTCGACCGCGCACTGCTCGATCGAGCCGTACCGCTGGATGGTGCGGTCGATGGCCCGGCCCGACGGCATCCAGTTCAACCGCCGGATGAAGCGGCCGGTACGGGTACCGACGCTGCATCTGCACGGGTCGCTCGACCCGGTGATGCGCACCCGCAGCGCGGCGGGCTCCGGCGAGTACGTCGAAGCGCCGTACCGCTGGCGGCTGTTCGACGGTCTGGGGCACTTCCCCCACGAGGAGGACCCGGCCGCGTTCTCGGCGGAGCTGGTGAACTGGCTGAAGGATCCCGAGCCCGACCGGTAGGCCGGCCGGTAGGCCGCCCGCCCCGTCCGGCAAGCGGACGGGAACGCTTGTCTGACGAACAGCCAAATGCCTGGCGCATAGGCCAATTGGCCGCCCGAGACGCGGTTACCGACCTTGGGGCCCGGGCAGACGTCGGGGTATGGGCTGGACGCACGACTACGGTGACGCAGCACGCAACCGCCGCTCGGCCACCGCGCCGATTTCGCACGAGAGGGGCGGCCCGCAAGGTCAGGGCCATGATCCCCAACTCGGTATTCCGCATATCCTCCGCCGCCGGGCCCGCTGGGTCTCGGCGCGGCTGCGCCATTCGCGTACGTAGTACGAGCCGCTCGTGGACGACGTACGTACGCGATTACGGGCGCAGATACGCGAGGCCCGGGTGGGCGCTCCGGTAGCTGTCCAGGAGCCGTCGGGCGACCTGGACGGAGTCGACCAGCGGGTGCAGGGCGAAGGCCTTCACCGCCTCCCGCACCGAGCCGGCATCGGCGGCCTCCAGGACACACCGCTCGACCGCCTTCACCGCGCTGGCCAGGCCCGCCTCATGGCCCGTCAGCTGGGTCACGGGCAGCGGGCGCGGGCCTGACGCGTCGACGTGGCACGGGATCTCGACGACCGCCTCGGCGTCGAGGGCGTGCAGCGAGGCGCCGTTGCGCACGTTGAGGATGAGCGTCGCCGGTTCGTCGCGCGCGATGGCCCGCATCAGCGCGAGGGCGACGTTCTCGTACCCGCCCGACTCCAGGTCGTCGGCGGCGCGCTCGCCCGCGCCCGAGACCTCCCGGTTCTCGGACATGTACGTCGCCTCGCGCTCGGCGCGGGTGCGGTCCCAGGCGTCCCACGCCCGCTCGCCGCCCGCCACGGTCGCGTAGAAGCGCGCCTGCTGGTCCAGGAGGAAGGCGCCGCGCGTGAGTTCCGCCTGCCGGTACGCGGCCACGGCCTCGCGGTTGAAGTAGTAGTAGTGCAGATACTCGTTGGGCACCGAGCCCAGCGAGCGCAGCCAGTCGGCGCCGAAGAGCTTGCCCTCCTCGAACGAGGTCAGCAGCGCGTCGTCGGCGAACAGGCGCGGCAGCACGTTCTCCTCGCCCTCGTAGAGGCCGTGCAGCCAGCCCAGGTGGTTCAGGCCCGCGTAGTCCAGCCGTACGGCGTCGGGGTCGGCGCCGACCGTACGGGCCACGCGGCGGGCCAGGCCGACCGGCGAATCGCAGATGCCGATCACGCGTTCGCCCAGGTGGCGGGCCATGGCCTCAGTGACGAGACCGGCCGGGTTGGTGAAGTTGATGACCCAGGCGCCGGGGGCGACCGCCTTGATCCGGCGGGCGATCGCGTCCGCCACGGGCACGGTCCGCAGTCCGTACGCGACGCCGCCCGCGCCGACCGTCTCCTGGCCCAGAACGCCCTCGGCGAGCGCGATCCGCTCGTCGGCCGCCCGGCCCGCCAGGCCCCCGACGCGGATCGCGGAGAAGACGAAGTCGGCGCCGCGCAGGGCCTCGTCGAGGTCGGTGGTGGCCCGTACGGCGGGCGCGTCCGCGAGGTCGCGGGCCTGGTCGGCGAGGACCTTGGCGATGGCGGCGAGCCTGGCCGCGTCCACGTCGTACAGCGTGACCTCGGTGACCCGGCCGGGTGCGTGGTCGCGCAGCAGGGCGCCGTACACGAGCGGCACGCGGAAGCCGCCGCCGCCGAGGATCGTCAGTCGCATTCCGGCCTCTTCGGGGAGTCGGTGTTCAGCGGGGCGGCAACGTGGCGGTCAGAGGGCGCACTGCTGGCTGTCGACCTGCTGGTTGGCGGCGCGGCCCAGCTGGATGTCCTCGCGGATCTCGCCGGCCGTCAGCGCGTATCCGGTGTTCGGGTCGTCGAGGGACTTGGCGAAGACCACTCCGTAGACCTTGCCGTCGGGGGTGAGGAGGGGGCCGCCGGAGTTGCCCGGGCGGACCGTGGTGAACAGCGAGTAGACCTCGCGGGTGACCGTGGAGCGGTGGTAGATGTCCGGGCCCGGCGGGGTGATCCGGCCGCGGACGCGCGCGGCGCGCACGTCGTACGGCTGGTCCTCGGGGAAGCCCGCGACGATCGCGCCGCTGCCGCTGTGCGCCGTCTGGGAGGAGAAGTGCAGCACCGGGGCCTTCAGGTCGGGCACGTCCAGGACCGCGATGTCGCGGCGCCAGTCGTAGAGCACCACCGTCGCGTCGTACGTCCGCCCCTGGCCGCCGATCTGGATCTTCGGGTCCTCCACACCGCCCACTACGTGGGCGTTGGTCATCACACGGCGCTCGGCGAAGACGAACCCGGTGCCCTCAAGACGCTTGCCGCAGCTCGGCGCGGTGCCGGTGACCTTGACGATCGAGCGCTTGGCCTGCGCCGCGACGGGGCTGGTCGCCAGCGCCTGGTCGGGGGGCGGGACCTTGGTGATCGACTCGTTGGTGAACGGGGCGAAGACCTGCGGCAGCCCGTTCTGCGCCAGCATGGAGGAGAAGTCCGAGAACCAGGTGTACGCCTGCTTGGGCATCGCCTTGTCGACGCCGCGCAGGATCTGGGAGTCGTTGACCGCCCGTCCCAGCGCGTTCCCCCGGCCCGACGAGTCCTGGGGGTCGGCCAGTGGGGAGAGCGCGGTGCCGATCAGCCAGGCGACCAGGAGCATCGCGAGGACGTTGACCAGCGCGCCGCCCGTGGCGTCCAGGGCGCGCGCGGGCGACCAGGTGATGTGCTGACGCAGTTTGTTGCCCAGGTGCGTGGTGAAGGCCTGGCCCACGGAGGCGCAGACGATCACGACGACGACCGCGATGATCGCGGCGGTGGTCGACACGTCCCGCTTGTCGGTCAGTTGGTCCCAGATGACCGGCAGCAGATACACGGCGATGAGGCCACCGCCGAGGAAGCCGATCACCGACAGGATGCCGACGACGAAGCCCTGGCGGTAGCCGACGATCGCGAACCACACGGCGGCGACCAGCAACAGGATGTCCAGCACGTTCACGGGCCCACCCTGTCACGCGTGCCAGTCGAGCGGGACCCGCCTGGTGCGATCCCAGGGGCGCTCCCAGCCCGCGAAGTGCAGCAACCGGTCGATCACACCGGCCGTGAAGCCCCAGACGAGGGCGGATTCGACCAGAAAGGCCGGGCCTGCGTGGCCCCGCGGGTGGACCGCGGTGGCCCGGTTGGCCGGGTCCGTGAGATCCGCCACGGGGACCGTGAAGACCCGGGCGGTCTCGGCCGCGTCCACCGCCCGCACCGCGGTCGGCTCGCGCCACCAGCCCAGGACGGGGGTGACCACGAAACCGCTCACCGGGATGTAGAGCCGGGGCAGCACGCCGAAGATCTGTACCCCTTCGGGGTCCAGGCCGGTCTCCTCCTCGGCCTCGCGCAGGGCGGCGCGCAGCGGGCCGGTGGTCTGCGGGTCGCCGTCCTCGGGGTCGAGGGCGCCGCCCGGGAAGGAGGGCTGGCCGCCGTGCGAACGCAGCTGGCTGGCGCGCTCCATGAGCAGCAGCTCGGGCCCGGCCGGGCCTTCACCGAAGAGGATCAGCACGGCGGACTGGCGCCCGGCGCCGCTTTCGGGCGGCAGGAACCGGCTGAGCTGGAGCGGCTCGATCCGGTCGGCCGCGCGCGCGACGGGGTCGAGCCATTCGGGCAGCCCGTCACGGCTCACGACGGGGCCGTGGAGGCCCTGGGAGCCGCCGTCGTGGCCCTGGTGGCCGTCGGGCGGGGCTGCGCCGCCCGTGCCGCCCTCATACCTCTCGTACGTCCTGCTGGTGTCACTCGCCTTGCTGGTGTCACTCGCGTGCGTCATGGGCACCCCCGTCGTCCACCGGTCACAACGTCCGGGCCGGTCGCGTTCGTTCCGTCCGGTCATCCGCGATCCGTCATCCCGCCCCCAGCGGCGGGGCGGGCAGCCCCGGGTAGTCCGGGGGCGGGGAGAGCCGCTGGCCCGGGAAGCCGCCCTTCTCGTACTTCAGGAGCTTCTTCGCCTTCTCCGGGTCCGTCTCGCCCTCCCCGTACGCCGGGCAGAGCGGGGCGATGGGGCAGGCGCCACAGGCGGGCTTGCGGGCGTGGCAGATGCGGCGGCCGTGGAAGACGACGCGGTGCGAGAGCATCGTCCACTCGCTCTTCGGGAAGATCTCGGCGACGACGGCCTCGACCTTGACCGGGTCCTCCTCGTCCGTCCACTTCCAGCGGCGGACCAGACGGCCGAAGTGCGTGTCGACGGTGATGCCGGGAACGCCGAAGGCGTTGCCGAGCACCACGTTCGCCGTCTTGCGGCCGACGCCGGGGAGCTTCACCAGGTCGTCGAGGCGGCCCGGGACATTGCCCCCGAAGTCGTCGCGGAGGGCGGCGGCGAGCCCCATGATCGACTTGGTCTTGGCGCGGAAGAACCCGGTCGGCCGGATCAGCTGCTCGACTGCCTCCGGGTCGGCGGCGGCCAGGTCCTCGGGGGTCGGATACGCGGCGAACAGCGCGGGGGTGGTCTGGTTGACCCGCAGGTCGGTGGTCTGCGCGGACAGGACGGTCGCGACCAGCAGCTCGAAGGGGTTGCGGAAGTCGAGCTCCGGGTGGGCGTACGGATACACGTCCGCCAGCTCCCGGTTGATCCGCCGTGCGCGCCGGACCATGGAGAGGTGGGACTCGGGCTTGGCGGCGGTCTTCGGGGCCTTCGTCGCAGCGGCCTTCACGGGCTTCGCCGGGGTCTTCGTGGCGGCGGTCCTCGGGGCCTTCGCGGCGGCGGTCTTGGCGGGCACGGTCTTCTTGGCCACGGCCTTCTTGACCGCCTTCTTGGGCGCGGACTTCTTGGGCGCGGACTTCCTGGCCGGGGCTTCCTTGGCCGCGGTTCCCTCGGCCGGCCCCTTCGCGGGCGCGCTCGGGGTGGCCGACGCGCCCGGGGCGGGCTGCGGCACCGACGCGGCCCGATTGGCCGATTTTGATTCTTTCGCGGCTTTTTTCGGTTTACTCGTAGGCTGTTCGCCCACAGCGGAATCACTGTCTGCCGACACTCTTGTGGCCCCCCTGGCCTGCGCTCTCACCGGCGAATTGGACACCCGGCCAGCCTAAAGCCACGCACTGACATCCGCCCCGGCCACAGCGAATCACCACCCCAATCGGCCCCCTGCCGCACAGTCCGGCGCGCCGGTGCGTCATCCTTGTGATTGATCGCACTGTTTACCCCGTCCGGTAAAAAGGGGAACACGGTCCCCTGAACCGGTCGACAAGGAGAGAACTCGTGGACGACGTTCTGCGGCGCGCCCCGCTCTTCGCGGCGCTCGATGATGAGCAGGCCGCGGAGCTCCGCGCCTCGATGAGTGAGGTGACGCTCGCCCGCGGCGACGCCCTCTTCCACGAGGGCGACCCCGGCGACCGCCTCTACGTGGTCACCGAGGGCAAGGTCAAGCTCCACCGCACTTCCCCCGACGGCCGCGAGAACATGCTGGCGGTCCTCGGCCCCGGCGAGCTCATCGGCGAGCTGTCCCTCTTCGACCCGGGCCCGCGCACCGCCACCGCGACCGCGCTCACCGAGGTCAAGCTGCTCGGCCTCGGCCACGGCGACCTCCAGCCCTGGCTGAACGCCCGGCCCGAGGTGGCCACGGCCCTGCTGCGCGCCGTCGCCCGCCGACTGCGCAAGACCAACGACCAGATGTCCGACCTGGTCTTCTCCGACGTCCCGGGCCGCGTCGCCCGCGCGCTCCTCGACCTGTCGCGCCGCTTCGGCGTGCAGTCGGAGGAGGGCATCCACGTCGTGCACGACCTGACGCAGGAAGAGCTGGCCCAGCTGGTCGGCGCCTCCCGCGAGACGGTGAACAAGGCTCTGGCCGACTTCGCGCAGCGCGGCTGGCTGCGTCTGGAGGCCCGTGCGGTGATCCTGCTCGACGTCGAGCGGCTCGCCAAGCGCTCGCGCTGACACGGCCGTTCACCTGCGCGTTCGTACGTGACGGGGCCCGTCTCCCTCGGGAGGCGGGCCCCGTTGTCAGTGGTCGGTCCTAGTCTGTGGATACGTGGCAGACACGCCGCCGCTCCTTGACAAGTGCACCGTGGCAAAAGGCAAGTTACGAGCAACGCGGTCGGCCCGGTCGGCCCGGTCGGCCCGATCGCCTCTCGCGGTCAGATCAACCCGTGCTCGCTCAGATACTCCAGCTGCGCGCGTACGGAGAGCTCGGCGGCGGGCCACAACGAGCGGTCGACGTCCGCGTAGACGCGGCCCACCACGTCCGCCGCCGTGGTGAAGCCGTTCTCCACCGCCGTCTCCACCTGGGCCAGCCGGTGGGCGCGGTGGGCGAGGTAGAACTCGACGGCGCCCTGCGCGTCGTCGAGGACCGGACCGTGCCCGGGCAGCACGGTGTGGACGCCGTCGTCGACCGTGAGCGAGCGCAGCCGCCGCAGTGAGTCGAGGTAGTCACCGAGGCGGCCGTCGGGGTGCGCCACGAGGGTGGTGCCGCGTCCGAGGACCGTGTCCCCCGTCAACACGGCCCGGTCGGCGGGGAGATGGAAGCAGAGGGAGTCGGCGGTGTGGCCGGGGGTCGGCACGACCCACATTTCGAGCCCCCCGGTGGTGATCACGTCGCCGGCGCCGAGCCCCTCGTCCCCGAGGCGCAACGCCGGGTCCAGCGCGCGTACGTGCGTGCGCGTCAGCTCCGCGAAGCGCGCCGCGCCCTCGGCGTGGTCGGGGTGGCCGTGGGTGAGCAGGGTGAGGGCGACCCGCTTGCCCATCCGCTCGGCGGTGGCGACCACGTTCCGCAGGTGGGCGTCGTCGAGCGGTCCGGGGTCGATGACGACGGCGAGGTCGGAGTCGGGCTCGGCGACGATCCAGGTGTTGGTGCCGTCGAGGGTCATCGCGGAGGCGTTGGGCGCGAGGACGTTGACGGTACGGGTCGTGGCGGGGCCGGAGAGCACCCCGCCGCGGGGCTGGCCGGGGAGGGCCGCGGCTTCGGTCACGCGGGGGCACCTTCCGTGAGGGACGGGGACGGGGACGGGAGCGTCGGCATAGGCATAGGCATCGGCATAGGCATCGGCATAGGCATCGGGCTGGGCGCTGCCGCGGTCACGGCGTCCCGCCGCCGGTACGCACGCGCTTGGTGAACTCGTCGTGCCCGGGCCAGCTCAGCACGATCTCACCGTCGTCGCCGAGGCTCGCCCGCGCCAGTACGGGGGTGAGGTCGCGGGCCGCCGAGGCGGCGAGGGCATCGGCGGGGGTGGCGTACGGGAGGAGGGCGCGCAGGGTCGAGACGGTCGGGGGCATCATGAGCAGCTCGCCCCCGTCGTACCCGGCTGTGGCCTCGGCGGGCCGGATCCACACCGTCCGGTCGGCCTCGGTGGAGGCGTTGCGGGTGCGCTGGCCCTCGGGGAGCGCGGCGACGAAGAACCAGGTGTCGTACCGCTTCGGCTCGAACTCGGGGGTGATCCAGCGGGCCCACGCGCCGAGCAGGTCCGAGCGCAGGACCAGGCCCCGGCGGTCGAGGAACTCGGCGAAGGAGAGGTCGCGGGTGACGAGGGCGTGGCGGTCGGCCTCCCAGTCGTCGCCGGTGGTGTCGCCCACGACGCTGTCGGCGTCCGGCCCGGCGAGGAGGACTCCGGCCTCCTCGTACGTCTCGCGGACGGCGGCGCAGACGATGGCCTGGGCGTCGTCCGCGCCCACGCCCAGGCGGGCCGCCCAGGTCTCGCGGGTGGGCCCGGCCCATCCGATCCGCCGGGCGTCGTCCCGGGGGTCCACGCCGCCGCCGGGGTAGGCGTAGGCGCCGCCGGCGAAGGCCATGGAGGTGCGGCGGCGCAGCATGTGCACGGCGAGCCCGCCGGGCTCGTCCCCGCCCCGCAGCAACATGACGGTCGCGGCTCGCCGGGGCTGCACGGGGGTGAGTTCGCCGTGGGCGAGGGCGCGGATGCGGTCGGGCCATTCCGGCGGGTACCACTGACCATTGGGCATGGCCGGAGGCTATCCCCTGACGCGCGCATGTTCGAGGTCGCGCGCCTCCGCGCCGGGGCTGCCCCGTCCCCCTTCCCCGGCACTGGCCGGTACCGGTCGTCCCCGTCCCGGGCTTCGCCCCGGCCCCCCGTTTGTCTGCGGGCCGTGCGTGGCTGGTCGCGCAGTTCCCCGCGCCCCTTAGGAGGATGGGGGCGGCCACGATGTGAGGCACCGGCGGCGGGAAATTCAGCCCTGCGGCGTGCGGCGTGCGGGGAGCCGGGACCGGGCAAAGGCAGCCCCTCCGGCGTTTGAGGAGCGGGGTCCGGGGCGGAGCCCCGTAGCGGGGAGGGGCGCCGGGGTGCAGCCCCAGCGGAGGCACCGGGGCGGAGCCCCAAAGGCGGGGTCCGGGGCGGAGCCCCGTAGCGGGGAGGGGCGCCGGGGTGCAGCCCCAGCGGAGGCACCGGGGCGGAGCCCAAAGGCGGGGTCGGGGGCGGAGCCCCGGCAGGGGCAGCGCCACAGCGGGGTGGCAGCGCCACAGCGGGGGTATCGGCGGCGGAGCAGCCTCCGTGGTGGGGTCGGAGCCCCCGTAGCGGGGTGCAGGGGCACAGGGGGCGCCAGGGCACAGGGGGCGGAGCCCCCCGGGCGGAGCCCCCCGCAAGCAGGTGCAGGGGCGCAGCCCCGCCCGGGGTCCAGGGGCGCAGCCCCCGGGGAACCACCCTCACCCCCACCCACCCCCGGAGGGTTAAGGGAACGGGCGGGGTGGGGGAATCCGCCGCCGCCGCAGCGCCGCTCTTTATTTCGGGCAAACACCCTTCTGCCGGGCTTCTCACCCCGTCCTCAGACAGCTCTCATCCAGCGCCGGGAAGGTAATGCACATGACCTTCCCCGAGCAGCAGCCGAAGCAGCCGCAGCCGTATCCGCAGGCGGCCGGGGCCTTCCCCCCGCCGCCCCCGTACGAGCCGAGCCAGCCCGTGCACGCCGGGCCCGGGACCACCATCTGGACGGCGAACGGCAACGCGGGCGGGGGCATCCCGGGTGACCCCGGGCACCCCGCCGTCCCCGGCGCCGCCCCCACCCACCGCCGCGCCCCCCGCTCCGTCGGCCTGCTCGCCGCCGTCGCGCTCGCCGCCGCGGCCGTGGGAGGCGGGACCGCCACGCTCGTGGAGCGGTGGGCCGGCGGCGACACCAGCGCCGGCGCGCCCGGCGTCGCGGGGACGAACGCCTCCAGGAACACCATCGGCACCGTCGCGGGCGTGGCCCAGGCCGTCTCGCCCAGCATCGTGGAGATCAGCGCGACCTCCACCTCCGGGCAGTCCACCGGATCCGGGGTGATCATCACCTCCGGCGGTGAGATCGTCACGAACAACCACGTCATCGCCGGCGCCGACCAGGTCAAGGTGCGGACCAGCGACGGCAAGACGTACACCGCGAGCGTCGTCGGCACCGACCCCGACAAGGACCTCGCGCTCATCAAGGTGCAGGGCGCGAGCGGGCTCAAGGCCGCCAGTCTCGGGAACTCGGACAACCTCAAGGTCGGCGACCAGGTCGTCGCCATCGGCTCCCCCGAAGGCCTGACCGGCACCGTCACCAGCGGCATCGTCTCCGCCCTCAAGCGTGACGTCACCGTCGCCAAGGAGCAGGGCCAGGGACAGGGGCAGGGGCAGGGGCAGGGGCAGCAGGGTGGCGGCCGCGGCGGCTGGCCGTTCGAGTTCGGCGGTCAGCAGTTCAACGGCGACACCGGCTCGTCGAAGACCACGTACAAGGCCATCCAGACCGACGCCTCTCTCAACCCGGGCAACTCCGGCGGCGCGCTGATCGACATGAACGGCAACATCGTCGGCATCAACTCCGCGATGTACAGCCCCAGTTCAGCCAGCCAGCCCTCCTCGTCCTCGGCGGGCAGTGTCGGGCTCGGCTTCGCCATCCCGATCAACACCGTCAAGGCCGACCTCGACTCCCTCCGCTCCGGCAGCGGCAACAGCGGCAGCGACAACAACGGCAACAGCAGCAACAGCAGCAACAGCAGCAACAGCTGATCCTCACGGCAGGTGCAGGCGCGGCATGCGACGCTGGACAGCACCCGACCCGGACCACGCCCGACCACCGCCGGACCACACCCCGAGGAAGACCCGAGACCGATGAGCCCCGCACCCGCCGAGGACGACACCCAGCGCATCCTGATCGTCGACGACGAGCCCGCCGTGCGGGAGGCGCTCCAGCGCAGCCTCGCCTTCGAGGGGTACGGGACGGAGGTCGCCGTCGACGGTCTGGACGCGCTGGCCAAGGCGGAGGCGTACCGGCCCGATCTGATCGTCCTCGACATCCAGATGCCCCGGATGGACGGGCTCACCGCCGCCCGGCGGCTGCGCGGCGCCGGGTCCACCACCCCCGTCCTGATGCTCACCGCGCGCGACACGGTGGGCGACCGCGTCACCGGGCTCGACGCGGGCGCGGACGACTACCTGGTCAAGCCGTTCGAGCTGGACGAGCTGTTCGCCCGGATCCGCGCGCTGCTGCGCCGCAGCTCGTACGCCGGTCCCGCGGGCGGCGAGCAGCACGACGACAACATCCTCACCTTCGGTGATCTGCGGATGGACCTGGCGACCCGTGAGGTGACACGGGGCGAACGGGTGGTGGAGCTGACCCGTACGGAGTTCACGCTCCTGGAGATGTTCCTGGCCCACCCCCGGCAGGTGCTGACCCGCGAGCAGATCCTCAAGGCGGTCTGGGGCTTCGACTTCGAGCCGTCGTCCAACTCCCTCGACGTGTACGTCATGTATCTGCGCCGCAAGACCGAGGCGGGCGGCGAGGCGCGCGTGGTGCACACGGTGCGGGGAGTGGGGTACGCCCTGCGTTCGGGCGGCGCGGAGTGAGAAGAGCGCTCCGGTGGTTCCGCGAGCTGCCGCTCAGATCCCGCCTCGCACTGCTCGTCGCCACGGCGGTGACGGTGGCCGTGGCCGCAGTGGCCGCCTCGTGCTGGTTCATCACCCAGGGGGTGCTCACGAGCCAGCTCGACAACCGGCTGCGCAACCAGGCGGCGAGCTCGGCCAGCGCGGAGTACGCCTCCGTCCTGATCCGGACCTGCCGCAGCCCCAACCCCGAGCCGATCCGGCTGCCGGGCAACACCCCGCTGACCCAAGTGGTCTTCCCGGACGCCTCGGTGTGCGCCAACCCCAGGTCCGCGCAGCTCCAGGTGGAGCACGCGGACGTGGCGGTCGCGAACGGGCCGCGCGCCAACGCCCTGCACACGACGACCGACAGCGCCGGGGTGGAACGCCGCGTCTACACCCAGGCGGCGCACATCAGCGGCCTCGGCCCGCAGGGCCGGGTCGCCGTCTCGATCGCGGTGCCGATGTCCGACGTGACGACCCCGCTCAACAAACTGGCGATCGTCCTGCTGGTCGTCTCCGGCATAGGAGTCATCGGCGCGGGCGCCGCCGGGCTCTGGGTCGCGCGTACGGGGCTCCGCCCCGTGGACCAGCTGACCGGCACGGTCGAGCACGTGGCCCGCACCGAGGACCTCACCGTCCGCATCCCGGTCGAGGGCGAGGACGAGATCGCCCGGCTCTCGCGGTCCTTCAACGCGATGACGGCCGCTCTCGCCTCCTCCCGCGACCGCCAGTCGCAGCTGATCGCGGACGCGGGGCACGAGCTGCGCACCCCGCTCACCTCGCTCCGTACGAACATCGAGCTGCTGGCGAGGAGCGAGGAGACCGGGCGGGCCATCCCGCCCGCCGACCGCAAGGCGCTGATGGCGTCCGTCAAAGCTCAGATGACCGAACTCGCCGCGCTGATCGGGGACTTGCAGGAGCTCTCCCGGCCCGACGCGGTCCGCGAGGGTCCGCTGGAGGTCGTCGCCTTCCACGACATCGCCAGGGTCGCGCTCGACCGCGCCCGGCTGCGCGGGCCGGAGCTGGAGATCAGGGCGCGGCTGGCCCCCTGGTACGTACGGGCGGAGCCCGCGGCCCTGGAGCGGGCGATCGTCAATGTGCTGGACAACGCGGTGAAGTTCAGCCCGCCGCACGGCACCATCGAGGTCATGCTCGACCGGGGCGCCCTGACCGTACGCGACCAGGGCCCCGGCATCCCCGCCGATGAACTGCCGCACGTCTTCGAGCGGTTCTGGCGCTCGCCCTCGGCCCGATCGCTGCCGGGGTCGGGGCTCGGCCTGTCCATCGTGGCCCGTACGGTCCAGCACGCGGGCGGCACGATCGCGCTCGGCGCGGCGGCGGACGGCGCCGGCACGGTTGCCACGATTCGCCTGCCGGGCGCCCCCACCCCGCCGCCGGACGCCCCGGACGCGTGAGCGCGCCGCTGAACGCGTCCGTCCTTCGGCTGCGGGCTGTATGCGGCTGGTCGCTCCCCCAAGTTTGCGGCTTCGCTCGAACAGGGGGACCCCCATCGCGGCGGAGCCGCTCATGTCACAGCCCCGCGCCCCTCAACGGGAAGTGGGGCGCCGGAAACACTCCGGCGCCCCACCCACGTACAAGAGGCGACTAGTCGCCCGCCACCTTGCCGATGACCGTGATCCGGCCCCCGGCCGGCGGCGCGAGCGGCGCGGACGCCGACGAGTTCGCGGCCAGGTAGGCGTCGAAGACGTCCAGGTCGGACGCGCCGACCAGCTTGTTCTTGCCCTGGCCGAGGGCCCCGAAGCCGTCGCCGCCGCCCGCGAGGAACTCGTTCATGGCGACGCGGTAGGTCTTCGCCGGGTCGAGGGCGACACCGTTCAGCTTGACCGTGTCGACGAGGACGCGGTCCGCGCCGGTCCTGGTCATGTCGAGGGCGTAGGTGAAGCCCTTGGAGACCTGGAGGATCTTCGGCGTGGCCGTGTTGCCGCCGCTGACCTGCTGCTGGAGACCCTGGATGATTTGGGCGCCGGTCAGGTCGACGACGTTCATCATGTTGGTGAACGGCTGGACGGTGAACGCCTCGCCGTAGGTGACCACCCCGTCGCCCTCGCTGCCGCTCGCCTTGTGGACGAGGTCGGAGCGGATGCCGCCCGGGTTCATGAAGGCGAGCTGGGCGCCGCCCTTGTCGGCCGGGGAGAGCCCGGCGAGCTGCGCGTCCGCGATCAGGTCGCCGAGCGGCTTCTCGGGCGCCTCGGAGCCGCGGCCGTTGATGTCGGCGGAGATGTAGCCCTGCGGGCGGCTCGCGATCGGCGCGGCCAGCTTGTTCCAGCGGGCGATCAGGTCGGTGATGTCCTTCGCCTTGGCCTGGTCACGGCTGACGATGCGGTTCACCGACTTCGGCGACTTCACGGCGGTCCGGACGATGTCCTTGGTCCGCTTGTCGTAGGTGAGCGTGGTCTCGGTGAAGAGCTTGCCGTAGGAGGCCGCCGAGGTGACCATGCGCGGGTTGCCCGCCGGGTCGGGGACGGTGCAGGCGTAGGCCTGGTGGGTGTGGCCGGTGACCAGCGCGTCCACCTTGGGCGTGATGCCCTTGGCGATGTCGACGATCGGGCCGGACAGACCGCTGCCGGGGCCGGCCGAGTCGCAGTCGTAGTTGTACGCGTTGGTCGCCGGCATCCCGCCCTCGTGGATCAGGGCGACGATGGACTTCACGCCCTGCCGGTCGAGCTCCTTGGCGTACTTGTTGATCGTCTCGATCTCGTCGTGGAACTTCAGGCCCTTGACGCCGGAGGCGGTCACGACGTCCGGGGTGCCCTCCAGGGTCACACCGATGAAGCCGATCTTGACGCCGTTCTTCTTCCAGACCGTGTACGGCTTGAGGATCGGCTTGCCGGTCTTCTCGCTGGTCACATTGGCGGCCAGATACGGGAAGTCGGCGCCCCGGAACTTCTTGCCCTTCTCGTAGCAGCCCTCGACCGGGTGACAGCCGCCGTTCTGCATCCGGGCCAGCTCGACCGCGCCCTCGTCGAACTCGTGGTTGCCCACGGCCGTCACATCGAGGTCGATCTTGTTGAGCGCCTCGATGGTCGGCTCGTCGTGGAAGAGGCCGGACAGGAGCGGGCTGGCGCCGACCATGTCGCCGCCGGCGGCGGTGATCGAGTACGGGTGGCCCTTGCGCGCGGTGCGCAGCGAGGACGCCAGGTACTCGACACCGCCGGCCGGTATGGACTTCACGGTCCCGTCGGCCTGCTTCTCGTTCACGGCCCCGGCCGAGCCGGCCGGCGGCTCCAGATTGCCGTGCAGGTCGTTGAAGGAGAGGAGCTGGACGTCCACCGTCCGCGAGGGCTTCGGGTGCCCGTGGCCCTTGTCGTGGGCGTCGGCCGCGGGCATCGCGGCGATGAGCGCGCCGAGCGTGGTGAGCCCGGCGGCGGCCGCCAGGACCCGGCGGCCCGCGCGGCCGCCGTGGTGCTTCTGGGGTGTCGCTGTCATCTCTCCCCTAAATGATTCAGCTGGTCGTGAAGCGTGTCGTGAAGCGTGGTGGGCGTGGCCGAAACCCGAGGGTCGGTCCGCCGCGGTCGGAAGCCTAGAGTCAACGCGCGTAGCGCGACAGGGGGGTGGGGTTACGGGATGGTTGCCGTTTGGCGGTACGTCAGGTTTTGCCCCCGGCCGCCGTACGCTCGTACACATGACGACTGACCCCGCCGCACCCGGCCCCTCCGGACGTGAGATCCAGACCCTCGACGAGCTGACCCACCCCCAGGCCCAGGAGGTCCTCGCGCTGCTCGCCGAGGCCGCAGGGGCCGACGGGCAGCAGGCCGTGTCCGAGCAGGGGCGGCTCCAGCTGCGGGGCGGCCGACGGCCCGGAATCCGCCATTTCCTGCTCACGGTCATCACGTCCGAGGGGTCCCAACTGATCGGGTACGCCCAGCTGGAGGACACCGACCCCGTCGAGGCACCGGCCGCTGAGCTCGTCATCCACCCCGCCCACCGCGGCCGCGGCCACGGCCGGGCGCTCGGTTCGGCGCTGCTCGGCGCCTCCGGCAAGCGGCTGCGGGTGTGGGCGCACGGCGGGCACTCCGCCGCCCGCCACCTCGCCCAGGTGCTGGGCCTCACCCTGTTCCGCGAACTGCGGCAGATGCGGCGGCCGTTGAGCCCGCCGGACATCGCCGAGCCGGTGTACCCGCCGGGCGTGAGCGTACGGACCTTCGTGCCCGGCGAGGACGACGCCCAGTGGCTGGCCGTGAACGCGGCGGCCTTCGCCCACCACCCCGAGCAGGGCGGACTCACCCAGCGCGACCTCGACGACCGCAAGGCGGAGCCCTGGTTCGACCCGAAGGGCTTCTTCCTCGCCGAGCGCGACGGCCGGATCGTGGGCTTCCACTGGACGAAGGTGCACGCCGCGGAGAGGATCGGGGAGGTGTACGTGGTGGGGATCCGCCCGGACGCGCAGGGCGGCGGCCTCGGCAAGGCGCTCACCGCGACGGGGCTGCGCCACCTCGCGTCCGAGGGGGTGCCGACCGCGATGCTGTACGTCGACGCGGACAACACGGCGGCGGTGACCGTGTACGAGCGGCTGGGGTTCGCCGTCCACGAAGTGGATCTCATGTACCGCACGGAGTCCTGACGCCGTCCTGGGAGGGGTGAGCGTCGGAGGCGCTGTCTTTCGGGTGCGGACCGTGCTTGGCTGGTCGCTCCCCCACGTTCTCGGCTTCGCTCGAACAGGGGGACCCTCCGTCGCGGCGGAGCCGCACGGTGTCACCGACCCGCGCCCCTGAAGGGGCGCCCGTGACGGGCTGCCGATTCCCGCACGTCATGTCCTCGTTACCGGGCATTCAGACACGCTTGCGACGCTCACTCAATGCAGCCCGAGGTGCCACCCTCCCGGAACGGGACCGCCGCCCGCCCCAAGGCGCTCACGCCTGCCCGCTCCGACTGGCTCTCCGACGCGCCTGACAGCGGTCCGGCGCGGAAGAATGGGTTTATGAGCCAGCAGCCCAGCGCCGAGGTCCACCTCCAGCCCGCCTCCCAGCCGTCGGTCGGTTCCATAGCCGCGCACCGGCCGCACACCCTCGCGGCCGCCGTCTCGGACCTGGAACCGGACATCGACGCGGATCTGGACGGCTACGAAGGGTACGAGCGCGACCGCGAGGACGCGCCCGGGGAGGACGAGCTGCCCTCCGGGCGCTTCCTGGACCGCGAGCGCAGCTGGCTCGCGTTCAACGAGCGCGTCCTGGAGCTCGCCGAGGACCCGGCCACGCCCCTCCTCGAACGGGCTAACTTCCTGGCGATCTTCGCCTCCAACCTGGACGAGTTCTTCATGGTCCGGGTGGCCGGCCTGAAGCGCCGTATCGCCACCGGCGTCGCCACCCGCTCCGCCTCCGGGCTCCAGCCCCGCGAGGTCCTGGACCTGATCTGGACCCGCTCGCGCGAGCTCATGGCCCGGCACGCCGCCTGCTACCAGCAGGACGTGGCCCCGGCGCTGGCCGACGAGTCGATCCATCTGATCCGCTGGCCCGATCTGACCGAGAAGGAGCAGGCGCGGCTCTTCACGCTCTTCCGCCAGCAGATCTTCCCGGTGCTGACCCCGCTGGCCGTGGACCCCGCGCACCCCTTCCCGTACATCTCGGGGCTCTCGCTCAACCTCGCCGTGGTCGTGCGCAATCCGGTCAGCGGCCACCGCCACTTCGCCCGGGTCAAGGTGCCGCCGCTGCTCTCGCGGTTCCTGGAGGCCTCCCCGCAGCGGTACGTGCCGCTGGAGGACGTCATCGCGGCGCACCTCGAAGAGCTCTTCCCGGGCATGGAGGTGCTGGCCCACCACATGTTCCGGGTGACCAGGAACGAGGACCTGGAGGTGGAGGAGGACGACGCCGAGAACCTCCTTCAGGCGCTGGAGAAGGAGCTGATGCGGCGCCGCTTCGGGCCGCCGGTCCGCCTGGAGGTCGAGGAGTCGATCGACCCGTACGTCCTGGACCTGCTGGTGCGCGAGCTGAAGATCAGCGATGCCGAGGTGTATCCGCTGCCCGGCCCGCTCGACCTCACCGGCCTCTTCGGCATCGCGGCCCTGGACCGGCCGGAGCTGAAGTTCCCCAAGTTCGTGGCCGGAACCCATCGCGACCTCGCGGAGGTCGAGTCGGCGTCGGCGCCGGACATCTTCGCCGCGCTGCGCGAACGGGACGTGCTGCTGCACCATCCGTACGACTCGTTCTCCACCTCGGTCCAGGCGTTCCTGGAGCAGGCGGCCGGCGACCCGGACGTGCTCGCCATCAAGCAGACGCTGTACCGGACGTCGGGCGACTCGCCGATCGTGGACGCGCTCATAGACGCCGCCGAGTCCGGCAAGCAGGTCCTCGTCCTGGTCGAGATCAAGGCGCGCTTCGACGAGCAGGCCAACATCAAGTGGGCCCGCAAGCTGGAGGAGTCGGGCTGCCACGTGGTGTACGGCCTGGTCGGCCTGAAGACGCACTGCAAGCTGTCGCTCGTGGTGCGCCAGGAGGGCGAGACCCTGCGCCGCTACTCGCACGTCGGCACCGGCAACTACCACCCCAAGACCGCCCGGCTGTACGAGGACCTGGGGCTGCTCACCGCCGACCCGCAGGTCGGCGCCGACCTCTCGGACCTCTTCAACCGGCTGTCCGGCTACTCGCGCCGCGAGACCTACCGCCGTCTCCTCGTCGCGCCCAAGTCCCTGCGGGACGGCCTGGTCTCGCGCATCAACAAGGAGACGGCCCACCACCGCGCCGGGCGCCCCGCCTACGTACGCATCAAGGTCAACTCGATGGTCGACGAGGCCGTGATCGACGCCTGCTACCGGGCCTCGCAGGCCGGGGTGCCGGTCGACATCTGGGTGCGCGGCATCTGCGCGGCGCGCCCCGGGGTCACCGGGCTGTCCGAGAACATCCGGGTGCGGTCGATACTCGGGCGCTTCCTGGAGCACTCCCGGGTCTTCTCGTTCGGCAACGGCGGCGAGCCCGAGGTCTGGCTGGGCAGCGCCGACATGATGCACCGCAACCTCGACCGCCGCATCGAGGCGCTGGTCCGGGTCATCGACCCGGCCCACCGCGCGGCTATCACCCGGCTCCTGGAGACCGGCATGTCGGACACCACCTCCTCCTGGCACCTGGGCCCGGACGGGGAGTGGACCCGGCACGCCGCCGACGCCGACGGACAGCCGCTGCGCCACGTACAGGAGATGCTGATAGACGCCCGGAGGCGCCGGCGTGCTACGCCATGAGAAATCCCCGGGACCGGAGACCGCGGGGGACGTCCTGTCCCCGTATCTCCACGCGCAGGCGGGGGAATTCCTGCGCAGCCTCCGCCTCCACCGCGAGGCGGGGCCCGACAACGACGGCACCGAGGAGGCCGCGCGGGCGCTGCGGCGCGCCGCCCGCCGCATCAGCGGCACGCTGCACACCTTCCGCCCGCTGCTCGACCCGTCCTGGGCCGAACCGCTGCGTACGGAACTGGCCTGGCTCTCGGCCACGCTGGCCGGGGAGCACTCCTGCGCGGCCCGGCTCGCCCGGCTGCTCGACGGCCTCCAGCGGCTCTCCGGCAGTCAGCCGGTGCCCGCGCCGCGCGGTGAGTCGGCGGCCGGGGCGCTGGCGGTGGGCGCGGCACGGGCGGGGGCGCTCCTCGACCGCCAGCTGACGCTGGCCCGCACCCGGGCGCACTCGGCGGCCCTGCAGGCGCTTGGCTCCTCCCGGTTCCACGCGGTGGCCGACGCGGTGGCGCTGCTCGCCAGCGAGGTGCCGCTGTCGAGCTCGGCGGCCGCGTACGCGGTGGAGGTGCTGCCGTCGGCCGCCCAGCTCGCCGAGCAGCGGCTCGCGGAGGCGGTGGCGGCGCTGCCGCTGGCCCGCGCGGCCCATCCGTACAACGCGGAGGCCCTGGCCCAGCCCGGCGAGGCGCAGGACGCCCCCTGGCACCAGGTGCGGCTGCTGCTGCGGCTGCACCGGTACGCCCAGGAGGTGCTGCGCACCGGCCTGCCGCACGAGGACGACGACCGGCTGCTGCGGGCCGGGCGGGCGCTCGACCGGCACCGGGACGCCTCGGAGGCGGCCGCCGCCGCCGCGGCCGCTGCCCGCACCCCGAGGATCGCCCCGGCGACGGCGTACGCCCTCGGGGTGCTCCACGCCGATCAGCGCCACGAGGTGGAGGCGGCCCGGTTCGCCTTCCAGCAGATCTGGCAGCCGATGGCGGCGGTGACGGCTCAGGTGAGCGCGCCGACGGTGACCGCGCCGACGGTGACCGCGCAGTGAACCGGGAAGGGCGGGTGCAGGCGGCGGGCTGCGTCCTGTGGCGGCGCTCGACCTGGGGCGACCGCGGCCTGGAGATCTGCCTGGTCCATCGGCCGAAGTACGACGACTGGTCGCACCCGAAGGGCAAGCTCAAGCCGGACGAGGAACCGCTCGCGGGGGCGGTCCGGGAGGTCCTGGAGGAGACTGGACACACCTGTGCGCCAGGTGCCCGGCTGCCCACCGCGTACTACGACGACGCGCAGGGCCGCCCCAAGGTGGTCGACTACTGGGCCGCCGAGGCGGGCGAGGGGCGTTTCGTACCCAGCGACGAGGTCGACCGGGTGCTGTGGCTGACCCCGGCGGCCGCCCGCCACCGGCTCACCCAGCCCCGCGACCGGCAGCTGGTCGACGCGCTGCTGGACGCACTGCACCGGACCTGACGGGAAGCCGGGCCCTGCGCGACACCCCGGGGACACCCTCCGGCGGGGTGCCGTTCACCCGCGCGGCCCGCTGAACACAAACCGATAACGGTCGGCACCGCACTGTCCGACACGGTTCACCTTCCGTTCACCCTCCTCCGTCGGCGGCTTCACCTGTTCTGCCTAATTTCGGCCTTACACGGTGCGGGGCGACCCGCACGACCGGACATCTCCTCGCACGCCGCCGTACAACGAACGGACACCGGCGGCTTCTGGAAGGAACACCCGAAAGTGAAGCTTCAGCGCAAGAACCGGCTCCGCGCCACCGCTCTCGGCGTCATCGCCGTGTCCAGCGCCCTGGCCCTCACGGCGTGCGGCAGCGACGACAACGACAAGGGTTCGAGCTCCACCGGCGGCACCGGCAAGACGAGCGCCGCGTCGAACATCAAGTGCGACGGCGCCAAGGGCCAGCTGCTGGCCTCCGGCTCCTCCGCCCAGAAGAACGCCATGGACCTCTGGGTCAAGAACTACATGGCGGCCTGCAAGGGTGTGGAGATCAACTACAAGGGCTCCTCGTCCGGCGAGGGCATCATCGCCTTCAACCAGTCCCAGGTCGGCTTCGCCGGCTCCGACTCCGCGCTGAAGCCGGAGGAGGTCGCCAACTCCAAGAAGGTCTGCACCGGCGGCGGCCAGGGCATCAACCTCCCGATGGTCGGCGGCCCGATCGCGGTCGGCTACCACCTGGAGGGTGTCGACAGCCTGGTCCTGGACGCCCCGACCGTCGCCAAGATCTTCAACAGCAAGATCAAGAACTGGAACGACGAGGCGATCGCCAAGCTGAACCCGTCCGCCAAGCTCCCGGACAAGGCGATCCAGGCCTTCCACCGCTCGCAGGACTCCGGCACCACCCAGAACCTCGGCAAGTACCTCGGCGCCACCGCCAAGGCCGACTGGCCGTACGCGCCCGAGAAGAAGTGGCCGGCCCCGGGCGGCCAGGCCGCGGCCGGCTCCTCCGACGTCGCCGCGCAGGTCAAGCAGACGGACGGCGCGATCGGCTACTTCGAGCTCTCGTACGCCACCGCGCAGTCCATCAAGACCGTGGACCTCAACACGGGCGCCGCCGCCCCGGTCAAGGCCACCCCGGAGAACGCCTCCAAGGCGATCGCCGCCGCCAAGATCAAGGGCACCGGCAAGGACCTGGCCCTGAGCCTGGACTACACCACCAAGGCCGACGGCGCCTACCCGCTCGTCCTCGTCACGTACGAGATCGCCTGCGACAAGGGCAACAAGGCCGACACCCTCGGCACGGTCAAGTCCTTCCTGACCTACACCGCCGGTGACGAGGGCCAGAAGATCCTGTCGGACGCCGGCTACGCGCCGATCCCGGCCGAGATCAACGCCAAGGTCCGCGAGACCGTCGCCGGCCTCCAGTAACACCTGTCGGGCCGACGGACGACCGCTGAAGCGAGCGTCCGGAGGCCTCCGGGGCGGGGGTCCCGATCCGGCCCCCGCCCCCACCATCCGGTGCACCGCCGCCAGGGGACACCTGCCGTCCCCGCCCACAGACCGGAAAGATCAATGGCTTCCATAACCACGAACCCCCCGCCGCCACCGGCGGCTCCGGCCCCCGCCCTGCGCCGTAAGCCCACCGGCCGCGCGGGCGACAAGGTCTTCCTCGGCCTCTCCCGGGGATCCGGCATCTTCCTGCTCGTCCTGATGGCGTCGATCGCCGTCTTCCTGAGCATCCGCGCCGGGATCGCCATCTCGAAGGACGAGGGCAACTTCCTCACCACCTTCGACTGGGACCCCGCCGCGCAGAAGCCGGTCTTCGGCATCGCCGTCCTGCTCTTCGGCACGGTCGTCAGCTCGATCATCGCGATGGTCATCGCGGTTCCGATCGCTGTCGGCGTCGCGCTGTTCATCTCGCACTACGCGCCGCGCAAGCTGGCCTCCCCCCTCGCCTACGTCGTCGACCTGCTCGCCGCGGTCCCGTCGATCATCTACGGCATCTGGGGCGCCCTCGTCCTCGTGCCCCATCTCGCAGGCCTGAACTCCTGGCTCGACGAGTACCTGGGCTGGACGTACGTCTTCGAGAAGACCGAGGTCGGCGTCGCCCGCTCGCTCTTCACCGTCGGCATCCTGCTCGCGATCATGATCCTGCCGATCGTGACCAGCGTGAGCCGCGAAGTCTTCCTCCAGGTCCCGCGGATGAACGAAGAAGCCGCGCTGGCGCTGGGCGCCACCCGCTGGGAGGTCATCCGGATGTCGGTGCTGCCCTTCGGCCGCTCCGGCATCATCTCCGCCTCGATGCTCGGCCTCGGGCGCGCGCTCGGCGAGACGATGGCCGTCGCCACGGTCCTCTCCCCCAGCTATCTGATCTCCCTCCACCTCCTCAACCCGGGTGGCGGCACCTTCGCCCAGAACATCGCGGCGAAGTTCGACGAGGCCAACCAGCTCGGCCGGGACGCCCTGATCGCCTCCGGCCTGGTGCTCTTCGTCCTCACCCTGCTGGTCAACGGCGCGGCCCGCCTGATCATCGCGCGCCGCAAGGAGTACTCGGGGGCGAACGCCTGATGTCGAACGCAACAGTCAAGGACACCCGCCCCGCCCCGTCCGCGCCGCGCAAGGACAGCCTGAGCCGCCCGGGCCTGCCCCGCTGGGCCGGGGCCGCCTTCGGCGCCGCCGGCCTCGCGCTCGGCTGCGGCATCGGACTCGTCGCGGACCTCCACAGCAAGGTCCAGTGGGGCCTGCTGTCCGCGATCCTGTTCGTCCTCATCTCGTACGTGGTCACCTCGGTCGTCGAGAACAAGCGCCAGGCCAAGGACCGCGTCGCCACCAGCCTCGTCTGGGTGTGCTTCATCCTCGCCCTCGTCCCGCTGGTCTCCCTGCTGTGGACGACGATCAAGCGCGGCAGCAAGGCCCTGAGCGGGGACTTCCTCTCGCACTCGATGAACGGTGTCACCGGCTTCGAGCCCGGCGGCGGCGTCTACCACGCGCTGATCGGCACCCTGGAGCAGGTCGGCATCGCCACCCTGATCTCCGCCCCGCTCGGCCTGCTGACCGCGGTCTACCTGGTGGAGTACGGCAAGGGCGCGCTCGCCAAGGCCGTGACCTTCTTCGTCGACGTCATGACGGGCATCCCGTCGATCGTCGCGGGCCTGTTCATCCTGACCCTGATGCTGATGTTCGAGCTCAAGCCGTCCGGCTTCATGGGCTCGCTGGCGCTGTCGATCCTGATGGTGCCGGTCGTGGTCCGCTCCACCGAGGAGATGCTCAAGCTCGTCCCGAACGAGCTGCGCGAGGCCTCCCTCGCCCTCGGCGTGCCGAAGTGGCGCACGATCCTGAAGGTGGTCCTGCCGACCGCGATCGGCGGCATCACCACCGGCGTCATGCTCGCCATCGCCCGTATCGCCGGTGAGACCGCCCCGATCATGCTGCTCGTCTTCGGCAGCCAGCTGATCAACACCAACCCCTTCGACGGCGCCCAGTCCTCGCTCCCCTTCTACATCTGGGAGCAGTACCGGGTCGGCAGCGACGCGTCGTACGACCGCGGCTGGGCCGCGGCCCTGGTACTGATCGCCTTCGTCATGATCCTCAATCTGGTGGCCCGCGGCATCGCCCGCTGGAAGGCCCCCAAGACCGGTCGCTAAGGCGACATCTTGCGGCTCCGCCGCGCGGGGCCCCTCAGCGACCCTTTCTCGCACGCTCGAAAGAAGCAGTGATCCCCATGGCCAAGCGAATCGACGTCAGCGGCCTGACCGCGTACTACGGCTCCCACAAGGCGATCGAGGACATCTCGATGACCGTGGAGCCCCGCTCCGTGACCGCCTTCATCGGCCCGTCCGGCTGCGGCAAGTCCACGTTCCTGCGCACCCTGAACCGGATGCACGAGGTCACCCCCGGTGGCCGCGTCGAGGGCAAGGTGCTCCTGGACGACGAGAACCTGTACGGCAAGGACGTCGACCCGGTCGCCGTGCGCCGTACGGTGGGCATGGTCTTCCAGCGCCCGAACCCGTTCCCCACCATGTCGATCTTCGACAACGTGGCGGCCGGGCTGCGGCTGAACGGCTCGTACAAGAAGAACCAGCTGGCGGACGTCGTCGAGAAGTCCCTCAAGGGCGCGAACCTCTGGAACGAGGTCAAGGACCGCCTGAACAAGCCCGGCTCGGGCCTGTCCGGCGGCCAGCAGCAGCGTCTGTGCATCGCCCGCGCGATCGCGGTCGAGCCGGACGTCCTGCTGATGGACGAGCCGTGCTCCGCGCTCGACCCGATCTCCACCCTCGCCATCGAGGACCTGATCGGCGAGCTGAAGGAGCGCTTCACGATCGTCATCGTGACGCACAACATGCAGCAGGCGGCGCGCGTCTCGGACCGTACGGCCTTCTTCAACCTGGCGGCAGTCGGCCAGCCCGGCCGCCTCGTCGAGATCGACGAGACCGCGCGGATCTTCTCCAACCCGTCCGTCCAGGCGACCGAGGACTACATCTCGGGCCGCTTCGGATAGACCCCCAGCCGTCTGCGGTGCTGCATGGCGGTGCCACCGCAAGACGAAGGGCCCGCCTCCTGGTGTCAGGGGGCGGGCCCGCTTTACGTCTGAGGGTCACCCGGCGAATCACCCAGCACTTTCGGCCCCGAGCCACCCGGGTCACCCAGGGGCGGGGGCTGGACAGCACTTTCGCCCCGGATCCCCCGGGGTGCCCAGGGGCGGGGGCTGGGCAGCACATTCGGCCCCGAGCCGCCCGGGTCACCCAGGGGCGCGGGGGCTGCGCAGCACTTTCCGCCCCGGATCCCCCGGGGCGCGGGGCTGCGCAGCACATTCGGCTCCGAGCCGCCCGGGTTACCAGGGGCGCGGGGAACTGCGCGACCAGCCCCCACCGGCCCGCAGAGGAATCCCACACCCACCCCGGAGGGCCCCGCGCGACCAGAACCCACGGACGGCCCGGGGACGAAAAAAGGGGCCCGGGGCCAAAGCCCCGAGCCCCGAGCCCCCGAGAACGGCTCAGCCGAAGAAGACCCGCACCACGAAATAGCTCGCCGCCGCGACAATCGCAGCCGCCGGCATCGTGATGAACCACCCCAGGATGATGTTCTTCGCGACACCCCAACGCACAGCGTTGACCCGCTTGGTCGCCCCCACACCCATGATCGCCGAAGTGATCACATGCGTCGTGGAGATCGGCGCGTGGAACAGGAACGCCGAGCCGAACATGATCGACGCGCCAGTGGTCTCCGCCGCGAACCCCTGCGGCGGATCCAGCTCGATGATCTTGCGCCCGAGCGTCCGCATGATGCGCCACCCACCCGCGTACGTACCGAGCGACAGCATCGCCGCGCACGCGATCTTCACCCAGATCGGGATCTCGTCGCCCGCGGACTGCACATCGGCGATGACCAGGGCCATCACCACGATGCCCATCGTCTTCTGCGCGTCCTGGAGGCCGTGGCCGAGCGCCATGCCGGCCGCCGAGACGGTCTGGGCGATACGGAAGCCGCGCTTCGCCTTGTGCGGGTTGGCCTTGCGGAACATCCACAGGATCGCGCACATCACCAGATAGCCGACGACGAGGCCGACCACGGGCGAGATGAACATCGGGATGACGACCTTGTCGAGCACACCGTTCCAGTGGACCGTCGTGCCGCCCGCGAGCGCCGCGCCGACCATGCCGCCGAACAGCGCGTGCGAGGACGAGGACGGCAGCCCGAAGTACCAGGTCACCAGGTTCCAGATGATCGCCCCGACCAGCGCGGCGAACAGGATCCCCATCCCCTTGTTGCCCTCGGGGGTGGCGATCAGCCCTTCACTGACGGTCTTGGCGACGCCACTGCCGAGGAAGGCACCGGCCAGGTTCATCACAGCGGCCATCGCCAGCGCCGCGCGCGGGGTCAGCGCCCGCGTCGAGACGGAGGTGGCGATGGCGTTGGCCGAGTCGTGGAACCCGTTCGTGTACGTGAATCCGAGCGCGACCGCGATGGTCACGACCAGGGCAAAGGTGTCCACGAAGCTCAGGACTCCTTGACGGCGATGGTCTCCACCGTGTTCGCCACGTGCTCGAAGGCGTCGGCCGCCTCTTCGAGTACGTCCACGATCTGCTTGAGCTTGAGCACTTCAATGGCGTCGTACTTGCCGTTGAAGAGATGGGCGAGCAGCTTGCGGTGGATCTGGTCGGCCTGGTTCTCCAGACGGTTGACCTCGATCCAGTACTCGGTGAGGTTGGACATCGTCCGCAGGTTCGGCATGGCCTCGGCGGTCAGCTCGGCCGCCCGGGCCAGCACCTCGATCTGCTGCTCGACACCCTTGGGCAGTTCCTCGACGTTGTAGAGGACGACGAGGTCGACGGCCTCCTCCATGAAGTCCATGATGTCGTCGAGGCAGGAGGCGAGCTTGTAGATGTCCTCGCGGTCGAACGGCGTGATGAAGGAGGAGTTCAGCTGGTGGAAGATCGCGTGGGTGGCATCGTCCCCCGCGTGCTCCGCTGCCCTCATGCGCTCCGCGATCTCGGCCCGGGACGCGGAGTCCGCTCCGAGCAGTTCCATGAGGAGCTTCGAGCCCGTGACGATGTTGTCCGCGGATGCGGAGAACATGTCGTAGAAGCTCGTCTCCCTGGGGGTCAGACGAAAGCGCACGTGGGGTCCTCGGGGTGCTCTGGATTCGGTCAGGCTGATGCTAGGCGCATCATCCGGCCACGGCTAACCGGCGTACTTCAGTGTCGCCCATCAGGCACAGTGATCAGCACGGGCCCCCAGCCCGTTTCCGAGCCCGCTTTCGCAGGGTTCGTTACCCTATACCCACGAGGGGTATCCACCCCCTCTTCGCACAACGGGAGGACGCGATGACGACCACCGAGCCCGCCGAGCCGGACACCGTCCTCACGGACCAGCCGCACACGGTGCACGGCTACCACAAGCAGAAGGACGAGCACCTCAAGCGGCTGCGCCGCATCGAGGGCCAGATCCGCGGGCTCCAGCGCCTGGTGGACGAGGACGTCTACTGCATCGACATACTCACCCAGGTCTCCGCGTCCACCAAGGCCCTCCAGTCCTTCGCCCTCCAGCTCCTGGAAGAACACCTGCGCCACTGCGTGGCGGACGCGGCGGTGAAGGGGGGCGGGGAGATCGACGCGAAGGTGGAAGAGGCGACGAAGGCGATCGCGCGCCTGCTGCGCACGTAGGGGGCTGGGGCTGCGCCGCGCCGGGCACCGCCCGGCAGCCCGCCGGCCGCCCCGCCGCCGCTGTACGCAACCCCCCTCCGCCGCCGCTGTGGGCATGCGTGCCGCTGGGGCTGGGGTCCCCCTGCTTCCTTTGGGGCTTGGGGGAGGGTGGGCCCAGCGGCGCCCCCGTCCCGCCCCTGCTCCTTAGGGGCTTGGGGGAGGGTGGGCCCAGCGGCGCCCCCGTCCCGCCGGGCCGCGCACCCCGCTTTGACCCCGGCCCCGCCGTCCGCCAGGCCGAGATGCCCGTGCGGCCCGGCGGTCCGTTGTCCCCACCCTCCCCCAAGCTCTCGGCTTCGCTGGAGCAGGGAGGACCCCCATCGCCCTGCGGAACGCCTGCCCACAACGGGTAGGGCAGCCGTCAGACGCCAACGGGCGGAGGACAGACGGCGGCATGCCGGGGCCACCGGCGGAGGGGGCCCGACACGCAGGCCCACCACGTCAGCGAACCACCCCGGCCGCCTGGCCGAGAAGTGGCAGCCCGTCACGCACCGCCCGCCCCGTTGGCCTGATTCAGCCCCCGCCCCCCACACGCCCCTCCGGCTCGACCTTGAGTACCTCGTCGATCAGGTCCGGACTGAGCCGCTCCCCGTCCGCGGCCGACGCGGCGATCATCAACTCACCGCACAGCTCGATCTCGACGAGGGCCACGTGGTCCTGGACGGTTGTGCTGCGAAGCCCGGCCACGCACCTCACCCCTCTACCCCTCTTTCTGCCGTCGTCGGCTTCCTAGCGTAGGGAGGAGGACACACACCGCGCATGGCACGGACGGACCATTTCCGCCACCGCCCATGACTGAATTCCCGAACGCCCCCCGAACCCCTATGACTCGATCTTTCCGGCGTAGATGTCCCGAGCCGCCGGCAGCCGTACGGCCGCGGGCACCCCGAATCCGTACAGCAGCGTGGTCGAGGCGACCGCGACCGTACGCCCTCCGTTGACGTAACTGAACTGCTGGCGCAGCTTGCGCAGCAGCCCCTGCGCGTCGAAGTACGCGTCGAACGGCACCGCGCCCTTCGACCTGCCGAACCCTTTCGCCGCCGCCGCCAGCGATCCGCGCGCGTGCGGCCCGGCCGCGCCCGCCGCGCGGGGGATGTCGGCGGTGCCCCGGTAGTGCCGGACCCGGACGCCCGCCAGGTCCTCCTCGCCCATGAACCTCACCGCGCCCGCCCCGCGCAGCAGTTCGGCCGCGACCATCGGGTCGGTGACCCCGCCGGTGACCAGGTTGCCGTCGGGCAGCGTCGCCGTGTCGACCCGGACCCATTTGTCGGCGGGGACGCCCGCGCCCCGGTTCTTCATGTACAGCGCGCCGGGCGCGAGCAGTTCGGTGATCGGCCGGTGCGCCTGCGCGCCCGCCGCGTCCGCGGGCAGTACGACCTTCAACCGGCCCATGCGGCGCGTGAAGTCGTAGACCCCTTCGCCCCGGATCGTCACGCGCGTCCCGCCCACGGCCATCTCCATGGAGGTGCTGGTCTTGGAGCTGCGGGCCGTCACCAGGGCGTCGACGGCCCGCGCCAACACCTGGCCCGGCGCGGCCGTCTGCCCGTCAGGACCGGCGGAGCCCGGGGAGCCGTCGGCCCCGCACCCGGCGACGAGCACGCCCGCGGCGGTCACCGCGGCCACCGTCACGCCGGTCACGACGGCACCGGCGAAGCCCGCGCCACCACGCCTCTGCCGCCGCACCGTCATCGCCGTCAAACCCCCAACCGCTGTCCACGACCCGCCACACCACCCACCCCGCTTAACGACCGCGTCCCCACCCCGGTCACGCCCGCGCCCGGCCCTGGGTACCGTGGCCCGGTGCCCCACCAAGCCTCGGCCCCTGAGCACCGCACCACGACGACGGAACGCGGCAGCTTCGCCCACGCCCACTGCACCTGCGGCTGGACCGGCCCCGCCCGCCGCTCCCGCGACAGGGCGAGAACGGACGCGGAGCAGCACGAGTCGGCGGCCTAGGGCCGACCAGGACCGACCGGGGCCGACCGGGGCCTGGTCCTGTCCCGTTCGAAGAACGGGGACGGTTCGGAACCTGGCCGTCCGGGAAGACCTCCCCGCATGGACCGGCGTTCCCTCCTCGCCGCGGGGGCCGCGGGCGCCGCCCTCGCCGCCGTCACGGCGTCCGCCTGCACCTCCGGCGCCTCCCGCGAGCAGCCCTCGAACTCCCCCGGGCCGCCCACAGCCACCGGCGGCACCGGGCGGCCCTCCGCCAGCGCCTCCCCTGCCGCCTGGACCGCCCTCGCACGCTCGCTCGCCGGGTCCCTCGTCCGGCCCGGCGACGCCGCGTACCCGACCGCGCGCCAGCTCTACAACACCCGCTTCGACAGCCTGAAGCCGGCGGCCGTCGCGTACGTGGCGAACGACTTTGACGTCCAGGAGTGCCTGGCGTTCGCCCGCGCCCACCGCACTCCCGTCGCCCTGCGCAACGGCGGCCACTCGTATGCCGGGTGGTCCTCCGGCACCGGCCGTCTCGTCCTCGACGTGTCGAAGCTGAACCGCGTCCGGGCCGACGGCGCCACCGCCACGATCGGCGCGGGCGCCCGGCTGCTCGACGTCTACCTCGCCCTGGGCAGGACCGGCCGTACGATCCCCGGCGGCTCCTGCCCCACCGTCGGCATCACCGGGCTCACCCTCGGCGGCGGCCACGGAGTCGCCACGCGCGCGTACGGGGCGACCTGCGACAGCCTCACCTCCACGACCCTGATCACCGCCGACGGCAAGCGGCTCACCGCCGACGCCGACCGCGAGAGCGACCTCTTCTGGGCCCTGCGCGGCGCGGGCAACGGCAACTTCGGCGTGGTCACCGAGCTCACCTTCCGTACACACGACGCCCCGCAGGCCGTCACCGCGTATCTGACCTGGCCCTGGGCGAAGGCGCGGGCGGTGATCGAGGCCTGGCAGGAGTGGGGCCCCGACCAGCCCGACGAGATCTGGTCCGCCGCCCATCTCGCGGCGGCCGCGGGCGGCGCGAGGGCGGGGGCGGCCCCCACGGTCGACGTCTCCGCGTTCTCGCTGGGCTCCTACGGCGACCTCCAGAACGCCGTGGACCGCCTCGCCGACCGCGTCGGCGCCCCCGCCGCCTCCGTCTCGCTGCGCCGCCACGGCTACACCGACGCGATGCTCGCGTACGCCGGGTGCGCGGCCCTCTCCGAGGCGCAGTGCCATCTCGCGGGCGCCACCCCCGGCCGCACCCCGCAGGGCGCCCTCCAGCGCGAGACGTACGCCGCCCGGTCCGCGTTCTTCGACCGGGCGATCCCCGCCGCCGGGGTACGGGCCCTGCTCGCCAGGACCGAGGCCTTCGGGAGCGTGCCGGTGGGGCAGGGCGGCGGGGCGGGCAGCATGGCGCTCACGGCGCTCGGCGGGGCGCTGAACCGCGTGTCACCGACGGCGACGGCGTTCGTGCACCGCCGCTCGCGGGTGCTCGCCCAGTACATCGCCTCCTGGCGCCCGGGCACCCCGGGAACGGTCCAGCGGGCATGGCTGAATACCACCCATGACGCGCTGAGCCGGTACGCCAACGGGGCCGCCTACCAGAACTACGCCGACCCGGAACTGACGGACTGGCGCACGGCGTACTACGGCGCCGCCGCGCCCCGGCTCGCCGAGCTCAAGCGCCGCTACGACCCGACGCGCGTGTTCGACTTTCCCCAAGCGCTGTAAAGAGAGGGCATGGTGGCGAGGGCGAACCGAAGGGGCACGGTGGCGAGGGCGAACCGCCTTACGCCGCCAGGTCGTTCTCTCCCGGCCCCGCACCCGTCCCCGTCGTCCCCGCTCCCGACCGCTGCTCGGGCAGGTCCACGGCGAGCCGCAGCGAGGACTGGCCGGCGCGCCGCGACCGTACGAGACGGCCCAGCCGTGGCGACCGGGCCACCGTCGACACCAGCGGGGTCAGCAGCATCAGGGCGAGCGGCGCGAGCAGCAGCGTGACGGCGGTGCCCAGGGCGAAGCCACCGACCACGTCGGTCGGGTAGTGCACGCCCATGTAGACCCGGCAGAAGCCCTCGGCGAGCGCGAGCCCGAGGGCGAGGAGCCCGAACTTGCGGTGCGCGACGAATAGTCCGGCCCCGATCGCCATCGCCATCGTGGCGTGGTCGCTCACGAACGAGTAGTCCGTCTTGCCGTCCACCAGGACGTCGAGCCCCTTGTGGGAGACGAAGGGCCGGGGCCGCTCAACGAATCCCCTGATGGGGATGTTGACGAGCAGCGCGATCCCGGCGCCGAGCGGCGCCCAGACGAGGGCCGCGAGGGAGGCGAGGGCGCTCTCGCGGTCCTCGCTGCGCCGCAGGCTCGACCAGCACCAGAGCACGACGAGGACGAGGGCGAGCAGGATGCCGTACTCGCCGACGAACTCCATGACGCGGTCGAACCATGTGGGGGCGGAAGCGGCGAGTCCGTTGATGTCGTAGAGCAGGCTGACGTCCGGGTTCGACCCGTCCAGCGCGAGTCCAGCCATGCCGAGGCCCCTTGCCTGTGCGTGTAGCTACCAACCCCCGTGGTCAGTACTCCTGCGGTCACTGTCCACTGAACGGCCTGAACGGCCCTCGCGTTCCACTCTCCACGGAATGATCACTACGACGTTACCGAAGAGAGACTCATCGTCGCAGCTCACGGCCACGGCCTGACGGAGAGTGCCGACGAGATCCGGCCACTCCGTACCGCCGGTCACGTACCCGGTTTGAACGTCGGCAACGCGGCGGCGCCGTCCTTGGTGACCCGGGTCGCACCGAAGTAGTCCGGCGCGTCGATCTTGTCGAAGCGGATGACGGCGCCGGTGTAGGGCGCGTTGATCATGTAGCCGCCGCCGACGTAGAGGCCGACGTGGTGGATGGCGCGGGAGTTGGTGAGGTCGTCGGAGAAGAAGACGAGGTCACCGGGGAGGAGCTCGCCGCGGGAGGGGTGCGGGCCGGCGTTGTACTGGTCGTTGGCGACGCGCGGCAGCTGGATCCCGATGCTCCCGTAGGCGGCCTGCGTAAGCCCCGAACAGTCGAACCGCCCCCCTTGCTCGGCGGTCCCCTCCCCGCCCCAGAGATACGGCGTCCCGAGCTTCTGTTGCGCGTAGTAGATGGCTCCGGCGGCCTGCTGGGAGGGCTGGACGCGGGTGGTGGGGCGGGCGAAGCTTTTTTCGAGGGTGCGGATGGTTCTGACGTAGCCCTGGGTCTCCTTGTACGGCGGAACGCCCCCGTACTTGATGACGGCGTACGACCCCGCGTTGTACGCGGCGAGCATGTTGCTGCTCTGATCCCCCGGCACGTTCTTGACGTATCCGGCCAGTTCGCAGTCGTACGAGGCGGCGGACGGGATCGCGTCGGCCGGGTCCCAGATGTTCTTCTTGCCGTCGCCGTTGCCGTCGATGCCGTGTGCGGCCCAGGTGCCGGGGATGAACTGGGCGATGCCGCGCGCGTCGGCCGGGCTCTTGGCCGTCGGGTCCCAGCCGCTCTCCTGGTACAACTGGGCCGCGAGCATGGCCGGGTTGAGGGCGGGGCACAAATCGCCCCACTTCTGCACCAGCGGCTGGTACAGGGCGGGCACCGCGCCCTTGGCCAGGCCGACCGACTTGCCCGCGCCGAGCCCGGAGTTCAGCCCGGCCGCCGCCGAGTACGTGCCCACGACGAGCAGGGCGACGAAGCCCACGCCCGCCCCTGTCGCGATGCCTCCGGCCACCAGGAATTTACGCACCCCTCAACCCTCCCCCATCCGGGCCCGGTTCACCGCCTACTTCACTCGGAAGCCAGAACACGCGATGCTCGCGTAGTCCGTGGGGCTGCCCTTGACGTGGTAGAAGACGGCAGTCCAGTCCCCGGGGTCGTTGGCGACCGGGATGGCGTTTTCGGTCCTGCCCTCGAAGTGGCTCGTGAAGTCGTCCGGATACGTCAGCTCGATGAACTCGCCGGACTTCCACTTGCTGTAGATGTCCACCGGCCTGCTGGTGTAGCCGATGGACTTGTTCTCCATCTTGAGGTCCACGAACGGCTTGCCCGTGTCGGGGTCGATCTCGTGCGGCGGCTTCACCCCGACGGAGATGTAGTACGGATCGGGCCTGCTGTTCTTCAGCTCGGCGTACTTCATCCGCATCACGATCTTCGCCTTCTTCGTGACGTACGGAAGCATCTGGTCGTCGGAGTCCTCGACCGCCGTCTGGAACTCGGCGGGCAGGTTCCCCTCCCCGCCGATCGTGTGGCACTCACCCACCCCGTGCGAGGCGGTGGCGGGGTCCTTGGACAGCGTCCAGTAGTCGCGCGAGACACGGTTGTTCTCGATGTACCGCGGCGGCTGCGCCGCTCCTCCGGACCCGGCAGGAGTGGCCGACGAGGTCCGGCCGGACGGCGTGCCCGGCTGCACGGGCGAGCCCGAGGCCGCCCCCGCCCCGCCCCCACCCCCCGGCAACCCCCGCACCAACACCGCCGCCGTCACCCCCAGCGCCGCCGCCACCGCGATCGTCACCAGCCAGGGAGTGCGGCGGGAGCGGGTGGGGGCGTGGGTCGGGGGGATGGCCGGGGTGGCGTGGTTCGGGGGGATCAGGCCTGCGGCCGTCGCCGTGGGGAGGTCGTGCGGGGCCGGTTCCGTCAGGCCCGCCGCGAGCGCCTGGTAGTACGGGTCCTCCGACAGCGCCGACGTCACCGCGCACCGCACGATGACCTCCGCCGGGCTTGGACGCTCGCCCGGGTCCTTGGCCGCGCAGGCCAGGATCAGCGCGGCCAGCGAGGGCTCGACGCCCGCCACGTCGACCGCCTCGTGGACGGCCCGGTACGACACCGCGTCCAGCGGCCCCGTCCCGAACGGCGCCCTCCCCGTAGCCGCGAACGCGATCGTCGCCCCCAGGGCGAACACGTCCGCCGGGTCGGCGACCTCGTTGCGGATGAGGACTTCCGGGGCCGTGTAGCCGGGGGTGCCGGGGGCGACGCCCGGTTGGGTCAGGGCCGTGTCCGTGGCGGCGCGCGCGATGCCGAAGTCGATGAGCTGGGGGCCCTGCGGGGCCAGGATGACGTTCTGGGGCTTGAGGTCCCGGTGCGTCACCCCGTACGCGTGCACGCTCGCGAGCCCCTCCGCCAGCGCCGCGAACAGCTTGCGGCAGGTGTCGGGCGGGAACGGGCCCCGGTCGGCGACGGCCCGGCTGAGGGTCGGCCCGGAGACGTACTCCGTGGCGAGCCAGTACGGCGGCGCCGCCAGCGACGCGTCGATCAGGTTCGCGGTGTACGCGCTGCGCACCGCCCGTACCGTCTCGGCCTCACGGCGGAAGCGGGCCAGCGCCTCGGGGTGGTCGGTGATCTCGTCCTTGATCACCTTGAGCGCGACCAGGCGCCCGCCCGGCGAGCGGCCGAGGTAGACCATGCCCATCCCGCCCTCGCCCAGCCGGGCGAGCAGGGCGTACGTACCTATGTGTGCCGGATCCCGGGGCCTGAGCGCGTCCACCGCACGACTCTGTCATGCAACCCTCGGCCGCCTCACGCCCGTTGACCCACTTGTGATCACTTGGCTGATTGACTGCATCTGAAAATGGTCACTTGACGTACACGGCTGCGCACTACCCAGGGCTCGCCTCCCCTCCCCCATCGTTGTTAGGTTGCGTCGGCAAGTAAAGAGAACCAAAAGGCATGGCAACGGGGGAACGGGCGCACATGGCACTCAGCACGCAGTGGGAAGAGCTCTTCGCGGGCACTCCGCCCAGGTCGGGCGGGCAGGAGCCGCCCGCCGCCGGGATGCGGCTCGCGTCTGCCAACGGCAAAGACAGCGGCGGCGCCCCCGACATCCAGTTCAGCAAGTCCCCCTGGAGCTCGGCCGGCAAGGTCGCCGGGGAGCTGCGCACCGGCACGGCCGGCGCGCTCGCCGACCTCGATTCGGCCTCCGAGGGCGTCACCGCCGGTACGGAGGGCTTCGGCGCCACGGCCGCCCTGGAGGAGATCCGTACGTCCTGGAAGGACCGGCTCGGCGCGGTGCGTGACGAGTGCGGGCGGCTCGACGGGGTGCTCAAGAGCGTCGGCAAGGAGTTCGGCGAGACCGATGTGAAGGTCGGCAACGACGTGAAGGCCGTCGCCCCGGCCGAGCCGAAGGGGCGGTGACCCGCCCGTGCCCACCTGGCAGCAACTGCGCGATGTGAAGCTGTCCGAGTTCAGCGACGCCGCCGACGGCTGGGGCAAGGTCAGCAGCCGGGCCAACGCCGCCAAGGACCGCGTCGACAACGAGATGCGCGCGAAGATCCACGAGACGCAGCAGAGCAGGACCGCCGAGGGCGCGGTCGGCGATCTCGGCCGGCTCAGCCGCAACTACCAGTACCTGCACACCGAGTGCGGTCTCGTCCGTACCGCGCTCGACGGGCTCGCCACCGAGCTGGCCGCGCCGCAGAAGAAGCTGAAGCAGGCGCTGGAGGACGCGGAGAACCTGAAGTTCACGGTCCAGGCGGACGGGTCGGTGAAGTACCCCACCACCGTCGCGATCACCGTCCCGCTCGCCCCGGGCCCCGGCGTCGCGAGGCCCGGCGCCCCGGTCCCGTTCCTGCCCGGCAAGGGTGAGGGCGGCGGCGACCCGAACAAGGCGCAGGCCGAGGACATAGCCGAGCGGATCGCCGGGGCCGTACGGGACGCCAACGAGATCGACGGCCGGTACGCGGGCGTCCTGCGCCGTCTCAAGTCCCCGGCGGGCATCGACGTCACCGACGAGATGCTGGTCGACGCGGCGGCGGACACCAAGGACGTCCAGAAGAACGCGAAGTTCCTGCCGGAGTCCGGCATCCCCAAGGGGAAGTCGCCCGCGGACAACAAGAAGTGGTGGGACGGCCTGAGCCAGGAGGAGCGCGACGAGTACGCGACCCTCTACCCGGCGGCCGTCGGCGCCCTCGACGGGGTTCCGGCCACGGTCCGGGACGACTCGAACCGGATGGTGCTGGCGGAGACGCGCGCGCAGGTCGCGGTCGACATCAAGAAGCTCGGCCCGGAGCCCACCCAGTACGTCCAGAACCCCAACGGCGAGTACCCCAAGGTCATCACCAACCCGGCCTACTCCCAGTGGCACAAGGACAAGGACCGCCTCCAGAACAAGCTCAAGGGCATGGACGCGATCCAGGCCCGCTTCGACCGCACCGGCGAGGCCGACCGCAACGGGGAGCATCCGCTGCCCGAGGCGTATCTGCTCGGGTTCGACGCCGACGGCATCGGCCGCGCCATCGTGGCCAACGGCAACCCCGACACGGCGACCCACACCTCCGTCTACGTCCCGGGCACCGGCACCAACCTCGAAGGCATCAACGGCAACATCAAGCGGATGGAGACGCTCTGGCGCGCCTCGGACGCCATGGCCGACGGCAGCAAGGTCTCCACGGTCACCTGGTTCGGCTACGACGCCCCGCAGAGCATCTTCACGGACGCGCCCCAGAGCAAGTACGCGAACGAGGGCGGTCCGATCCTCAACAACTTCCTCGGCGGCCTGCGCGCCTCCCACGAGGGCGAGCCGGGCCATCTGACGGCTCTCGGCCACAGCTACGGCAGTACGGTCATCGGCTCGGCCGCCCGCCAGGGCACCCTGCCCGTCGACGACGTCTTCGTGGCGGGCAGCCCCGGCGAGCAGGTCGGCCACGCCTCCGAGATGGATGTGAAGAAGGGCCACGTCTGGGCGGCCAACGCCGACAGCGAGCCCTACCTGAAGGGCATACACATCCCGTTCGTCGGCGACGACAAGTACGGCGGCGTCAACATCCCGTTCCTGTCCAGCGACCCCGTCCCCGAGATAGGCGGCTGGGGACACGCCCCGAAGAAGCTCGACATCGACATCCTGCCCTCGTGGATCGACGGCGACGGCACGAGCATCGTGAAGCCCCTGACCCCGAGCAACCCGGACTTCGGCGCCAACATCGTCGCCACGGACGGCTCCCGGGGCCACAGTGGCTACTGGGACGAAGGAACCCAGAGCCTCCTCAACCAGGCCCGGGTCACGGTGGGCAAGTACGACAAGGTGACGCTCGAACCATGACCGACGCTCGAACCACGACCGACGCTCGAACCACGACCGACAAGAGCCGCCCCCGGCGGCGCGGCGGCCCCGCCGCACTGACCGCCTCGGCGCTCGCACTGACCGCAGTGATCGCGCTGATCTCCACGACAGGATGCACCGCCATGCAGGACGACGGGCTGGACTACACACCCCAGAAGATGTCCGTCAAGGACGCCAAGGACCTGATCCGCAGGCAGTCCAGCGTCCTCTTCGACGCCTCGGGCCTCCGGTACGAGACGTCCAACGGCTCGCCGGACGTCAGCCCCTGCGAGAAGGTCGAGCACGGCTACCGCGTCAAGCACTTCTGGAAGGCGTACGGCCCCTCCCGCGAGGTCCTGTCGGCCGCGCTCCAAAGGCTGCACGAGGAGCTGCCCAAGCGGGGCTGGAAGGTCTACCGCTACGAGAAGGCCAACTCGAAGGCCCAGCAGATGCAGCTCGACGTGGAGGACATGAAGCTCCACCACACGGTGACCGTGGAGGAGGACTTCGTCTCGCGCGACCCGGCCGCCTCCAAGTGGGAGAAGGCGGGCCGCGACGGCCTCTTCGTCACGGTGGACTCGCCGTGTTACGTGGACCCGGAGTACAGGACGGGCGACCAGTAGGCGTGGGCTGACGCCTCAGCAGTCGTCCCCCACGGCCAGCCGGTAGAGCGCCGCCGTCGTCGTCCCGAACACCACGCTGTACGACACGTCCGGGTCGTCACCGCCCTGCTGGTAGCCGCCTATGACGCCCACCACGGACCCGTCCGCCGCCGCCCACGGGCTGCCGCTGGTGCCGCCGGGGTAGTCGGGGCACTCGACGCGCTGCTGGGTGTCGCCGTAGGCCGTCGCGCGCGTGGTGCAGGTCTGCGGGGTGTCGGCGTCGCCCGCGTAGCCGGTCACCGTGACCGTGCCGCCCGCCGCGACGTCGGTGGCCAGCGGCGCCGCGCCGACCGCGTCCTCGACCTGGGCCCCGGTCAGGGACCCGGGGCCCAGGACCGCGAAGGCCACGTCGTCGTCCTCGTTCTCGTCCTCCGACCAGGCGTCGTCCACGTACTTCTCCTTGACCGGCCACGTCCCGTACGGCGCCTGCCCGTCCCGGTAGCCGGGCACGAACACCGCGTCGTCCTGGTCGTCGAGGCAGTGCGCGGCCGTGACGATCACGTCGTGCCCCTCGCTGTGCACGACCGACGCCGTACAGAAGTGGTCGCCGTCCAGACCCCCGTCGAACAGCGCGCCCACGCGCGCGTTGGCGGCCGTGGCGGGCGCCGTCACGGTCGTACCGGCCGATCCGGCCTCCCGGTCCCCGTACCCGGGGATCACCAGGAGCACGGCCACCGCCGACAGGGCTCGCAGCTGGGAGACGTGTCTCATGGCCCCGACCGTGACGCGCGGACCTGAGAGCAACCCTGGAACTTTTCTGAGAAGAGTCTGTGAAGCGCCCCCGGAAGCGCCCGGCGCGAGTTCGACTCAAGCGAACGGGCCCAGAGTGCATCAACGACAGTCATTGCCCGGAGTCACCCTCCGTGATACACAGAGTGACCATACGTGAATCCGCAGGGAACCGGCCCACCGCAGGTCAGGGCGGTGCGACCGGTACAGCTGTGCGGTTTCGGATAAAGAGAGCCGCCAAGTCGACATACTCGGACGGTTTCATCAGCGAAGATAGAGCCTGACCCATGCCATGGGGCAGGGGCATCGAACTACCCGACAGGGGCGGTGAGTTACGTGTACCTGGCAGCAGAAAAGGGCGACATCACCACGATCATCGGCGGGATCGCGCCCAACTGGGGGCCGTTCGGGAGCCTGGGCAACGAAGCCCGGGTGATGGTCGAAGTCGTGATGGCCGTGGCCATCCTGCTGTGCCTCGGCATCGCCGTCTGGGGCGCCGCCAAGCAGAGGATCGGTGCGACCGCGCTGCGCGACACGTTCAGCGCGGAGCAGGGCAAGGGTCTGATCGTGGCCGGGCTGACCGGAGTCTTCATCATCGGCTCGCTCGGCACGCTGTTCACCATCGTGTACGGGATGGCCGTCTGACCCGTCCTCAGGTCCGGCCCCGTCCCGCCGCGTTCGCCCCCCAAGGGTCCGCCCGGGCCCTCCCCCACACCATCCGTCCGTCGTGCCCACCGGCTGAGGTTGCGTCTCCCTGATGTCGAGTCACCACACCGCGCCCGCGCGGGAACCAGCACGGCTACCGTCGTACTACACGACGGACCAGCGAAGGGTTGAGGGGGCGTACGCGGCATGAGCCTCGGCGACGAGCACGACTCCAGGCGCACGGAGGACGCGTACAGCACCGTCGGCGGTACGCGCCAGACGCGCACCCGGCTGCCCGAGGGCGAGGGCGCCGACGTGTACGGCGGCGCCCGCCGCCCCGTCCGAGCCTCGCGCTCCCTGCTCACGGTCGTCGGCGTGGTGGTCCTCCTCGTCGGCGCGATCGCCTTCGCCAACCGGGGCGACGGCGGCGACGGCTCCTCCGACGACCCCAAACAGTCCGACACGAAGCCGACGGCGGCGAGCGGCGTGAACCCGGTCCAGGGCAGGACGGCCGGTATCGCGACGGGCTTCCCCCAGACGGAACAGGGGGCGCAGTCGGCGGCGGCGAACTACGCGGTGGCGCTGGGCTCCGACGGCATGTTCAACACCACGCACCGGCACAACATCGTCGAGACCGTGGCGGACGCCGCCAGCAAGGACACGCTCCAGTCGGGCTTCGACGCCAACTACTCGCCCGGCCTCAACCAGCAGATCGGCCTCACCGCGGACGGCGCCGCGCCCGTCGGCACGACGTTCGTCAACCGGACGGTCCCGACGGGCACCAAGGTGCAGAGCTACTCGCCGCAGGCCACGAACGTCGACGTGTGGTGCATCGGCCTGTTCGGCCTCACCGGGGAGAAGTCCACCAAACCGGTGACCACCAACTGGTTCACGATGACGCTGAAGCTGGCCTGGAACGGGTCGGACTGGAAGGTCCTGGAGACCGCGCAGAAGAAGGGCCCGACGCCGGTCACCGGCGACAACACCGTGTCCGGCTCCGAGGAGATCGCGAACGCCGTCAAGGAATTCGGAGGGTTCACGTATGCCCGGTAGCCCTCACAGCCGTATCCGGGCGCTCGTCACGTCGGTGACCGCCCTGCACACGGCCGTCTTCCTGTTCGCCGCCCGCGCGGCGGCGGCCCCGACACCGACGCCGACGGCGCCCGGCACGTCGCCGTCACCGGCTCCGGACAAGAGCGGCAACCCCTGCTCGCTGATCTCCGGGCCGGCCCGGGACTACTGCGACAGCGGGTCGGGCGCGCCACAGAGGGGCGGCGGCACCGTCGCCCCCGGCGACCCCGCAGACCCCCTCAACTCCCTCGCCCGCGGCTGCGCCGACGCCGCCGTCTGGGTCGTCGACACGCTCTCCAAGTTCGTGAAGACCGCCGCCAAGGTGGACTTCACCAACCCCGCCTTCCTCGGCCGCTACGCCGTCGTCTTCGCCGCCGCCACCATCCTCACGCTCGTCCTGTGGCTGCTCGCCGTCACCAAACGGGCGATCCGCGGGGTGCCGCTGACCACCGCGATCTCCGAGGCCGTCGGGTTCCTCTGGCTCACCGTGCTCGCCTCCGCGTTCACCCCGCTGATCCTCTACACCGTCGTCAACGCCACCGACGCCGTCACCGACGTCATCGCCGCCGGCACCGGCGACCAGACCGACGTCTTCTTCGGTTCGTTCTCGGCCGCGCTGAAGAAGGGCACGGACATCGGCGGCGGCCCGATCATGCTGATCGTCGTCTCCCTGGTCACCATCCTCGCCGCCGGCATCCTCTTCCTTGAGCTCTACATCCGCGCCCTCCTGCTGTACGTGGGAGCGCTGCTCGGCGTCGTCGTGTACTCGGGACTCGTCGACAAGAACATGTGGGGCCACGTCCGCCGCTGGGCCGGGATCATGATCGCGATCATCCTGGTGAAACCCATCATCGTGATCGTCCTCAGCCTGGCGGGCGCGCTCTCGGCGGGGAAGGGGCCGGACTCCTTCCAGGCGGTCGTCTCCGGCCTCGCCATCATCCTGCTGGCCATCTTCGCCTCCGCGATGATCTACCGCTTCGTCCCCGGCTTCGGCGACGAGATCGCCGCCGCCCGCACCAACCGCAAGCAGGCCACCGACGGCTCCCAGGCGGCCGCCGTGATCTCCTCCCCGGCCGCCCTGGTCTCCCAGGGCATCAAGACCCACAGCAGCCGCGGCAACCAGGGCAACAACAACGCCCAGCCCCGGCCCGCCAACCCGATGTCCGGCGGCGTGGCCGCCCACAGCAGCCGGGGCTCCGGCGGTGGCGGCGGTGGCGGCGGATCTGTCCCCTCCGCCGCGCCCCCGCCCCGTAGCGGCTCCGGGCCCACCAGCGGCACCCCGCACAGCAGCCGCAACACCGGCAACAAAGGCAACAACAGCACAGGAGGTGGAGGGCGTTGACGACCCAGTCCCATCCGGTCTCGCCCCGCCGCACGTATCTGATCGGCCGGGCCAGGCCGTCGGCCATCGTCGGCAAGAACCGCGAGACCGGCGAGATCGCGCTGATCATCGGCGGCGCGTTCCTCGGCATGATGGCCGGACTGCTGGTCCCCGTCCTGTCCCTGCGGATCGTGCTCCTCATGGGCTTCCCCATGCTGGCGCTCGCCGCGGTGTACCTCCCGTACAAACACCGCACGTTCTACAAGTGGTTCGAGATCAACCGCAGCTACAAACGCTCACTGCGCCGCGGCACCACCTACCGCTCCTCCGCCATGGAGGCCGGCGTGCACGGTGACGGGCGCGAGGTCGAGGTCGGCCCGCCGCCCGGCATCGGCCGGATCAGCTGGCTCGCCGCGCCCTTCGGCCCCGACGAGATCGCCGTCCTGCTGCACGCCGACCGCCGGACGGTGACCGCCGCCATCGAGATCGAGGGCCCCGGCGTGGGCCTGCGCGACTCGGAGGACCAGGAAGCCCTCGTCGACCGCTTCGGCACGCTGCTCAAGCACGTCGCCAACGGCGACGGGTTCGTCACCCGCCTCCAGATGCTCGCCCGCACCCTGCCCGCCGACCCGGACGCGCACGCCAAGGACGTCGCCCAGCGCGGCGACCACGGCTCACCCGGCTGGCTCCAGGAGTCCTACGAGCAGCTCCAGTCGATGGTCTCCACCTCCAGCGAGCAGCACCGCGCCTATCTCGTCGCCTGTATGCAGTACTCGCGCGAGCTCGCCGCCGAGGCGCACGCCATGGCCCGCGCCGCCCGCCCCCAGCACGGCCGCAAGCTCGACCGGGACGCCGGGCTCGCCGTCGTCATGGCCCGCGAGCTCACCGACATCTGCGCCCGGCTCGCCGAGGCCGACATCCGGGTGCGCCAGCCGCTCGGCCAGGGGCGGCTCGCCTCGCTGGTGCACTCCATGTACGACCCGGACCACCCCATCGACCACATCCAGGCCATGACCAAGCGCAACGCCTGGCCCGCCGAGCTGGACGCGGTGGAGCCCACCTATCTCCAGGCCAAGACCCGCGAGTCGTCCACGCGCGCGCCCTGGTGCCACGCCACGGCCTGGGTGAAGGAGTGGCCGATGACCCCCGTGGGCGTCAACTTCCTCGCCCCCCTGCTCGTCCACACCCCGGACGTCATCCGTACGGTCGCGGTCTGCATGGACCTCGAACCCACCGAGGTCGCCATCGAGCGCATGCTCACCGAGAAGACCAACGACGAGGCCGAGGCCTCGCGCGCCGCCAAGATGAACCGGACCGTCGACCCGCGCGACATCGCCGCCCACGGCCGCCTCGACCAACGGGGTGAAGATCTCGCCAGTGGCGCGGCGGGTGTCAACCTCGTCGGGTACATCACGGTGTCGGCGCGCTCCCCCGAGGCCCTGGCGAGGGACAAGCGCACCATCCGCGCCTCGGCCGGCAAGTCGTACCTGAAGCTGGAGTGGTGCGACCGCGAGCACCACCGGGCCTTCGTCAACACCTTGCCGTTCGCGACCGGCATCCGCCGCTAGCCGAGAGCTGATTGGGGCCTGCTCATGCGAGATCCGCTCTCCGCACTCACCAACGCCTTCACCGCCTTCCTCTTCGGGAAGGTGGAGACGACCCGGCTGCCCGTCCGCACCTCCACCGGACAGGCCCAGGCGGTCTACCTGCCGACGGCCGCGCCCGGCCTGGGCGACTCCGGCGTGATCATCGGCCGCGAGGTCTACAGCGGCAAGGGATACATCTACGACCCCTTCCAGCTGTACGGCCAGCAGCTGCCCGCACCGCACTGGCTGGTCCTCGGCGAGTCCGGCAACGGCAAGTCGGCCCTTGAGAAGACCTATGTGCTGCGCCAGCTGCGGTTCCGCGACCGGCAGGTCGTCGTGCTCGACGCCCAGGGCGAGGACGGCGTCGGCGAATGGAACCTCATCGCGCGCGAGCTGGGGATTACTCCCATCCGGCTCGACCCGATGGCCGCCCTCGACGGCGGCATCCGGCTCAACCCGCTGGACCCGGCGATCACCACCACGGGCCAGCTGGCGCTGCTGCGCACCATCATCGAGGTGGCGATGGGGCACGGCCTGGACGAGCGGTCGGGCTTCGCCCTGAAGGTGGCGCACGCCTACGTCAACGAGACCATCACCGACCGGCAGCCCGTCCTCACCGACATCGTGGAGCGACTGCGTCACCCGGAGGCGGCCTCGGCGGTCGCCATGAACGTCGACATAGACGACGTCCGGGCCTGGGGCCTGGACGTGGCGCTCGTCCTGGACCGGCTGGTCGACGGCGACCTGCGGGGCATGTTCGACGGACCGACCTCGGTCGGCATCGACCTGGACGCCCCGCTGATCGTCTTCGACCTCTCGCACATCGACCGCAACTCGATCGCGATGCCGATCCTGATGGCGATCGTCGGCGTCTGGCTGGAGCACACCTGGATCCGGCCCGACCGCAAGAAGCGCATCTTCCTGGTGGAGGAGGCCTGGCACATCATCAACTCGCCGTTCGTGGCGCAGCTCTTCCAGCGGCTGCTCAAGTTCGGCCGGCGCCTCGGTCTGTCCTTCGTGGCGGTGGTGCACCATCTGTCGGACGTGGTGGACGGGGCGGCGGCGCGGGAGGCTGCGGCGATCCTGAAGATGGCGTCGACCAGGACGATCTACGCCCAGAAGACGGACGAGGCGAGGGCGACGGGCGGGGTGCTCGGCCTGCCGCGCTGGGCGGTCGAGATCATCCCGACGCTCACGCCCGGCATCGCCGTCTGGGACGTCAACGGCAATGTCCAGGTGGTCAAACACCTGATCACCGAGCGGGAACGGCCGCTGGTCTTCACCGACCGCGCGATGACGGAGTCGGCGGCGACCGATGACGTACTCGCCCAAGAGCTGGAGAGCCAGCTGGAGTCGGAGAGCGAGCGCAGGGCAGCGCTGATGGAACAGCAAATGTCCGGCACCTCCTCCCCCGAGTCGACCGTCGCCTGACGGTCCGGCAAGCCCCTCCTCTCAAGGGGCCTGCCGGATCAACGGCCGCCCCCACCACGGAAGTTCCCCGACACGCGCAAGTTGACCCGACACGCCGGAGGTTGCCTGACATGCCGGAGTCCCGCTCCCGTGGCGAGGAGCGCGGCATCCCCGACTCCCTGCTGATCGGGCTGCTCGCGTTCCTGCTCGGCCTCACGGTCCTGGTCTGGACGGCGACGGGCCTGGCGGGCCTGTTCAGCCACGGCGCCTGGCCGGACGCAGTGACGTTCACCCGCACCCCGCTCGCCCTGCGCCGGCTCATCCAGGCCCCGCACGACCTCCCGGCCGCCTGGCCGGACACCCCCGCCGCCCAGCTCTCCGGCTACGGCCTCTTCTGGGGCCTGCTCATCGGCCAACTGCTCGTGCTCCTGGTGCTGTTCATCTTCGCCCTGGGCACGTGGTCGCGCTGGAGAGCCGTACGCGCGAGAGCCAAGGCGGCAGCCGCGATGCCGGGGAACCCGGTGCTGGGCCTGAACGGGGGCGGCGAGCCGGGTCGCGGTACGCCGCCGACGCACCAGGCTCGGACGTGGCCGCCGCCGGTGATGGACGCGGGGCCGAGTTCTTCGGCGCACGGAGACCCGGTGGCCGGTGCGCCCGCTGCGGCGGACTGGGGCGCCGATACTGCGGGCACGCGCGCGTGGAGACCGGCCGCGGGCACGGGGGCGGCCCGTACCGTACGTACGGACGGGGCTGAAGCCGACATGGCCCTCACCCCGGCGCCCGGCACCGCGAGCCGGCAGCCCGACGACCCGGGAGCCGGCCGACTCCCGTCGCCGCGCGCGGCCCGCCCGCCCCGGCTCGTCTACGGCGGCCCCGACACCCGCCGCCCCACAGCCGTACAGGCCATCCAGGACGCCGAGGGCGCCGCGCTCGTCATCACCTCGGACCCCACCCTCTGGGCGGAGACCAAGGACGCGCGCGCGAAGCTCGGCCCTGTGCACGTGTACGACCCCGGGCACCTCTGCGACACCCCGGCCCGGCTGCACTGGTCGCCCACGAGCGGCTGCGAGGACGCGGACGTGGCGGCGGCGCGCGCGACCGCGCTGCTCGCGCCCGTACGCCCGCAGGCCCGTATCGACGCCGCCATGGCCGACACCGCCGAGACCCTGCTGCGGTGCTGGCTGCACGCGGCCGCGCTGGACAGCCGGGACGGCAAGGCCGTCAAGCAGATGCACCGCTGGGCCCAGGGCACCGGCGCCCACGAGGCCGTACGCATACTCCGCACCCACCCCAAGGCCATGAGCGGCTCGGCGGGCCTGCTGGAGTCGGCGCTGACCGCGCACCCCGAACGCCGGGAGATCGCCCAGCAGCTGACGGCCCGTGCCCTCGACGCGCTCTCCTCGATCCACATCCGCGAGGCCTGCACACCGAACCGCGCGGATTCACTCGCGCTGGAATCATTCGCCGCGGAAGGGGGCACGCTTTACGTGGTGGGTGAAGCCATCGAGGATCCGCGGTCCCGCCCCGCCGCGATGCCGCTCCTGACCGCACTCGCCTCAGACGTGGTCGAGCGCGGCCGCCGCATGGCCGAACGGTCACCCGACGGTCGGCTCGACCCACCAATGACGCTGGTCCTGGACGACGTGGCGGCGGTCGCGCCGCTGCCACGGCTGCCCGAACTCCTGTCGACCGGCCAGGACCTGGGCCTGCCGACCCTGGTCCTGCTCCGCTCGGCCGAACAGGCCCGGGCCCGCTGGACGGAGACACTGGCCCCGTAGCGGACCCGGCCGGCAACGGCCCCGGCTGGGGCTACGGGCGGAGGAACTCCATCTCGACCTCGTGCCCGTCCGGTTCCCCGGCCGACGCGGGAACGGTCTTCCCGGTCCGTGCGAACCCGAACTTCCGGTAGAAGCCCTCGGCCCGCGCATTCTGGCTGTGCACATAGAGCCGTACGCGTTCGAAGCGCGGCTCCTCCAGGGACCAGGCCCACTCCAGCGCGCTCTCGAAGAGCCTCTCGGTGAGCCCGATGCCCCGGAACTCGGGACGTACGAAGACGCCGACGACATGTCCCTGGGCGGCTTCGATGTCCAGCCCGAAGAAGTCCGTGTTCCCGGCCTGCTCGATCAGGACAATGACGGACCCGGCCCAGGTGCCGTCGGGGCCCTCGGCCACGAACTGGCGGCCGCCGGTACCGTCGATGGACACGCTGGCGGTCCGCTCCTGCCACAAGGAGTCGGGATGGCCGTTGGCCTTCTCGGTGGTCTCAAGGAAGGCAACAGGGGCGGCCGGGTCGGCGAGCCCGGCCATCCGGAGCTCCTTGGCCTTGCGCCATTCATCGGCCCCCACGGGGCGTATCACGTGTTCCATGACGAGATCTTGCCATGAAACGCAGAAAAGCCCCACACCATTAATCCTTACGGATCATGGTGCGGGGCTTCCCGCAATGATTGTTCGGCGGTGTCCTACTCTCCCACAGGGTCCCCCCTGCAGTACCATCGGCGCTGAAAGGCTTAGCTTCCGGGTTCGGAATGTAACCGGGCGTTTCCCTAACGCTATGACCACCGAAACACTATGAAATTAACGATGCTGGTGTTTACACAGCCGTTCGTTATTTCAGAACTAACACAGTGGACGCGAGCAACTGAGGACAAGCCCTCGGCCTATTAGTACCAGTCAGCTCCACCCCTTACGAGGCTTCCACATCTGG
>NZ_JBHWUR010000026.1:0-79029 GCF_042737755.1 Streptomyces sp. NPDC059994 | reverse complement strand
CCCCAAGCCCGCCGGGCGGGCTCACTGCGAGCCCGCCCGGCGGTCTTGGTGTGCGGACCGTCCTAGAACTGGACGTCCGAGCAGGAGTAGAACGCGTTGCCCGTGTCCGCGACCGTCCACACGGCGAGGATCAGATGGCGGCCGGATCTGCCCGTGGGGACGGTGCCCTCGTGCGAGAGCGTGGGCGGCGGCTGCTTCCCGTAGAACGGGACGGTCAGGAAGGGCTGCGGGTCGAGCGCGGCCCGGGTGAGCTTTCTGCTCGGGTCCCAGCCCTGCTTGGTGAGGTAGTACCGGAAGTCGGTGGTGGCGTGCCTGGCCGTGAACTGCCAGCGGAAGGTGTACGTCTGACCTGCCGTCAGCCTGGTCGTGGGCCACCCGGTGCCGCCGCGCGGGTCGTCGAGCTGGGCGAACCGGCTGTTGCCGCCCGCGCAGAGCGTTCCGTCGGCGGGACCCGCGGCCGGGAAGCCCTTGGGACCCTCGACCGACTGCGGCTCCCAGATGATCTCGCCGCAGTTCTGGACCGTGCCGTTGGCGCACACCTTCTGGCGGCTGAGGGGCTGGTCGGTGTAGCCGTGGCCGTTCGCGCTCGACGTGACGAACAGGGAGGCACCCGCGGCCGCGAGCGCGACCACGGCCGCGCCCAGCTTCTTCTTTCGCATGCTGACGCTCCTGGAGAACGTGGGGGAGTTCTGGGGCCGTGGCGCACGCGTGCAATCTGGTCTGGACCAACTCACAGGCTATTCCCGCCAGTTGAGCATGTCCAGACCAATCGCCACGCGGCTTCGGCCCCGCCGCTCCCCCGCGTTCAGGCGCCCTCGGCCCCGCCGCTGCCCGTGTAGAACGCCACCGTCAGGTCCTTCACCAGCACCCTGCGCTCGTAGTCGTCCAGCTCGACCAGACCGCGCGAGGTGAGCCTGGCGACCGTGTCGTCGACCGCGTCCACCACCGAGCTCAGCACCGCGTCCCGGTGCCGGGCGTCGATCGCCGCGATCCGCCGCCGCCGCATCGCCGCCGCGACCTCGGGCGCGTACTCGATCCGGACGGGCTGGGCCGCGTACACCTCGATCCCCACCGGCTCCGCCTCCGCCTTCAGCAGCCGGGTCAGCGCGTCCCCGACGGCCTCCGCGTCGCGCAGGGTCGGGGCGTCCTCGTGGAAAGCGTCGGCCGGGAGCTGCGAGAGGACCCGGGCCATCGCCGCCTCCACCTGGTCGCGCAGATAGACCACAGGGTCCTCGACGGCCAGGGCCGCCCGCGCGGTGTCCTTGACCCGCCACACCACGAGCACCACGGCCAGCAGCGCCGTGCCGTCCGCGTCGACCGCGGGCATCGGCTCGCTGCGCCAGTGCCTCAGCCGTACGTCGACCCGGCGGCGCAGCAGCAGCGGGTTCATCCACACCAGCCCCGTGCGCCGCACGCTCCCCCGGTAGTCGCCGCAGAGCGAGAGCACCCAGGCGCACCCGACCCGGCCGCGCCCGAGCCCGCCGAAGCAGACCACCGCGAGGGCCGTGCCGAGCACGAGCAGCGCCCGGCGCGCGGGCCCCATGGCGCCGGGCCCACCGGCGTACGTATACGAAGGCAGCAGCGCGTCCGCCACCGCCGCCGGGAGCAGCCCGGCCGACCAGACCACCACCGCGCACCCCGTGAGCGCGGCCAGCCCCGCCGCGACCGCCACCGCCCCCGGCACCACGGGCCCGGCCCGCTCCACGAGTTCAGGGTCGCCGGGCGTGGCGGGCCGCACCGGCGCCCGTACCGGCGCCCGTACCGGCAGTGCCGCGCGCCGGGCCGGGGCGGCGCGGGCCGGCTTGGGCCCCGGCTGCGGCACCACGGGAGTGGGCACGGTGTCGTCCCGGAACAGCAGGTGCACCGGGATCTCGGCGGTGGACTCGCCCCTGATCACCGCGACCCGGCGGGCGCCGGGAGCGGGCACCCCCTCCTCGGGGGTGGGCGTGGGATCCGTTGTCGTCTGCATCGACGCCTCCGTCATGATGGGGGTCTCCCCTGCTCGAACGGAGTCGGGAGGTTGAGGAAGAGCCGCCGCCAGGTCTCGGGGCCGGGGTAGCCGTCGGCCGCGCCGCCGCGCCAGCCCTGGGCGCGCTGGAACGCCTCGACGTTGCGCCGGTCGGCCTCGCTCCAGCGCGGGCCGGGACCGGAGGTGTAGTACCGCCCGAACCCCTTCCGCAGGAGCTGCCGCCCGAGCTCGGTCACGTACGTACTGGACTGCCCGGGCCGGAAGTACCCCCGGCCGGGATAGACGGGCACCCGCCCCCAGCCCGCCTGACCGCCAACGGTCGGCCCGGCGGGAGCACCCAGCGGGCCGGGCGCGCCCTGCACCGGGGGTGCGGAGGTCTGGGTCACGGGGGCCGGGGCCGCAGGGGGTTGAGCCACCGGAGACGGGGCCACCGGAGCCGGGGCCGCAGGGGGTTGAGCCGCCGGAGGCGGAGCCACCGGAGGCAGGGCCACCGGAGCCGGGGCCGCAGGGGGTTGAACCACCGGAGACGGGGCCACCGGAGACGGCGGCGCAGAAGGCTGAGCCACCGGAGACGGGGCCACCGGAGGTTGAGCCGCGGGCACCTGCGTCGTAGGCACCTGCGCCTCCGCCGGCTGAGCATCCGGCGGCTGGGGCGGGGTGGTCGCCACCGCCGCCGTCAGACCCCCCGTCACTCCGCCCGCCGCCGGGATGTCCTTGCCCGCGCCCCGGACCAGCAGCCTCCACGTCTGGGCGCCCGGCAGGCCGTCGGCGCTGGTGCCGGTCCAGCCCTGGGCGCGCTGGAAGGCCTGGGTGGCCCTGCGGTCCGCGTCGCCCCAGCGCGGGCCGGGGCCCCGGGCGTAGAAGCGCTTGCCGCCGCGCGCCACCAGCATCTGGCCGAGGCGGGTGACGTACGCGTTGTTGGCGCCGGGCCCGAAGGCGCCCGCGCCCGGGAAGTCCACGGCGAGCGCCGCCGGGGCGGCCTGCTCCACGACGGGGCCGCCGGCGCCGGTGCCGACGCCCTTGTAGCGGTAGGGCAGATAACGGCTGGAATTGGTCCAGTACCCGTACGGCGTCGCCTGCTTCCGGGCGAGCGGGGGCGTCTGCTCGTACGCGATGTAGTAGGTGTGCGTGTAGTCCGTCCAGCCGCCGAAGATCACGACGTGCGAGCCCTTGGTCGGGTTGTCGGGGTTGTGGAAGAGCAGCATGTCGCCGGGCTGGAGCTCCTCCTTGGTGATCCGCACCGCGAAGTTGCCCAGGCTGCCGGTCCACTCGTTGGTGCCGAGGTTCCAGGCCATCGAGACGAACCCGGAGCAGTCCTGCCGGTACCCGTCCGACCAGTACTTCTCCATGCTGTACGGGACCTGCGCGGTCACCCATTTCTTCGCCCGGTTGATGATCTCGGCCCGGTTCATCGGCTGGAGCCTGCGCGGCGGCAGCCCGTCGGGCCGCACGGCGGTGCTGCCGTGCAGCGCGCCGGTGGGCCCCTGTTCGGTCGCGGGCCCGGCGTCGAGGCCGACGGGGTCGCCTCCCGCGGCGGCCCGGTCGTGGCCGGTACCCGGCCCCGGCTGCCGCACGGTGGCGGCCGCGGTCCCGGCGCCGAGGACCACGCCCGCGGCGGTCGCGAGCACCAGCACGCGACGGGCGCCGTGGGCGGCCGGGTGGCCCCCGGCGCGCAGCGGCAGGGCAGCCGTCCGCCGCCGGTCCGCGCACCCGGCGCACCCGCACTCGCCCGCCGGCTCGTACTCCTCGAACACCGGCACCGTCATGGGCGTCACCTGCCGCTCTCGGCGATCTTGTGGTCTTTGAAGATCTTTTCTGCGCTTGTGCACGGGCCACAGCTTTCCAACCGTCCACATACATCGCATTGTGACGGATCAAAACGGATGAAACGAACATCTCACCGCGTGGCGCTGGTCAGAACCACCCGTCCGAGTCCGGTAGAGTTCTTGATGTCGGCAGGCGCCGCTAGCTCAGTTGGTTAGAGCAGCTGACTCTTAATCAGCGGGTCCGGGGTTCGAGTCCCTGGCGGCGCACAGACAGCCACAGCCCCTTCACCATTGGTGAGGGGGCTGCGGTCGTTCCCGGGCGTGCGCCAGCGCCTCCCGCGCCGTGCAGCGCGTGGTACTGCCACGGGAGCTCCATCCGGAATCCGCACGCCCTGCACAAGCGCCCCGTAAAGCCCGCCTATGACCGGTAAACACCTCGTTTCACCCTTGCGATCAAGCCGCCGGGCGTAGAAACCTGGCTGAGGGCCATCGGTTCCAAGGGGGTGTGCGGCTCCATGAATTGGAGGCCGCGCGTACGGTTCGGAGGGGAATGTCCCGGTTGCTCGGACCTCGGGGTGGGGGCCCCGTTCATGAATCGGTGCCGATGAAGGCATCATGCAACCGGAAGGGCCACCTCCCATGTCTGGATCAAGGGGTGCGGCCCGCCCCTTGACCGACCATCAGTACGTCCGCGCGGTCGAGGGGGACAGACGCGGACGACGGAACAACGACACACACGCAAGCTGACCTTTGCGTGCGGGGGGATGACTCATGACGTCGACGCCGACCGGCGCCCGGCACCACGACGACCCGTCCCAGACCACTCAGCTCCGGCTCCCGCCGCATCTGCGGCCCGGGGCCGGGCAGCGGCTGAAGAAGTCGCTGCCGCGCTACGACTACGAGCACTACAGCAGGCTGGCCGGCCCGCTCACCCAGCCGGACCCGGCCAAGCCGTACCGCGTGGGCTACCGGTCGCTGCTCTCGCAGGAGCCGCACCGGATACGCGCGGCCCTGCTGCTCGGCGCGGCCCCGCTGGTCTCGCTCGGTCTGTTCGCCTGGCTGATGCAGCCCGAGCACTGGACCAAGCGCGACCACGCCTCGCAGTCCCTGCTGGTCCTGGACATCGTCATGCTGGTCTCGATCGGCCTGATCGAGCTCTTCCGGACGATGAACGTGCTCTCCAACGCGCACGCCACGCTGGTCGCGCGCGACCCGATCCCCGTGGTGCCCGAGACCGGCACCAAGGTCGCCTTTCTCACCTCCTTCGTGCCCGGCAAGGAGCCGCTGGAGATGGTGACCAGGACCCTGGAGGCCGCGGTCCGCATCCGCCACCGCGGCCTGATGCACGTCTGGCTGCTCGACGAGGGCGACGACCCGGCGGTCAAGGAGGTGTGCGCGCGCCTGGGCGTGCACCACTTCTCCCGCAAGGGCGTCGCGCGCTGGAACCAGCCCAAGGGCCCGCACCGCGCCAAGACCAAGCACGGCAACTACAACGCCTGGCTGGAGGCGCACGGCGGCGACTACGACTTCTTCGCCTCGGTCGACACCGACCACGTGCCGCTGCCCAACTACCTGGAGCGGATGCTCGGCTACTTCCGCGACCCGGACATCGGCTTCGTCATCGGCCCGCAGGTCTACGGCAACTACGACACCTTCGTCACCAAGGCCGCCGAGTCCCAGCAGTTCCTCTTCCACGCGCTGATCCAGCGGGCCGGCAACAAGTACGGCGCGCCCATGTTCGTCGGCACCAGCAACGCCGTGCGGATCAGCGCGCTGAAGCAGATCGGCGGTCTGTACGACTCGATCACCGAGGACATGGCGACCGGCTTCGAGATGCACCGCCACGCGAACCCGGCGACGGGCAACAAGTGGCGCTCGGTCTACACCCCGGACGTGCTGGCCGTCGGCGAGGGCCCGACCGCCTGGACCGACTTCTTCACCCAGCAGCTGCGCTGGTCCAGAGGGACGTACGAGACGATCCTCAAGCAGTACTGGAAGGGCATAGGCACCCTGCCCTTCGGCAAGCTCTTCAACTACACGATGATGATCATCTTCTATCCGATGTCGGCCCTCAACTGGATCCTGGCGGCGCTCAGTTGCGCCCTGTTCCTCGGGCTCGGCGCCTCCGGCGTGCAGATCGACCCGGTCGTGTGGATGATGCTCTACGGCAACGCCTCGGCGCTCCAGGTCGGGCTCTACATCTGGAACCGGCGCCACAACGTCTCGCCGCACGAGCCGGAGGGCTCCGGCGGGATCGCCGGCATGGTGATGTCGGCGCTCTCCGCGCCCATCTACGCCCGCTCGCTGATGGACGCCGTACTGCGCCGCAAGAGCTCCTTCGTGGTGACCCCGAAGGGCGACTCGTCCAGCCCGGACACCCTCTTCGGCACCTTCCGCATCCACCTGTTCTTCATCGCCCTGTTCGGCGGCTCGCTCGTCTCGTCGTTCTTCAACGGCCACAGCCACCCCGCGATGGTCACCTGGGCCACCCTGGCCATGCTGATCACGGCCGCGCCGATCATCGGCTGGCGGTGGACCGTACGGGCGGAGAAGAAGAAGCGCGGCAAGCGCAGGCGCTCCGGCCCGCCGGCCGCCCCGCAGCAGGCCCCGCACCAGGCCCCGCAGCAGGCCCCACATCAGCAGGAACGCCCCCAGTGGGTGCCGGGGCCGCCGCAGGCCGGGCCCCAGCAGCCCGGCGCCGCGCAGCCCGGCGCCCAGGAGAGCGGCGAGCCCGCCGACCAGACCGCACAGATCGCCCTTGGGGGACGTAACCCATGAGATACCGTCCGACCCGCCGTACCCGCCGCTGGGCGATCGGTACGGCGGTGGTCGTCGCGCTCGCGGGCGCCAACGGGCCCTGGCTGTACCGGTTCTCCTCGGACCAGTACCACGACTACAAGATCAACCAGCCCGGGTACAAGGCGGACAACGGCCACTGGGACATGGTCGCCATGCCCAAGGAGTTCCGGCTCAACACGATCCACGCGGCGCTGCTGCACACCGGCAAGGTGCTGCTGGTCGCCGGGTCGGGCAACAACGCCAAGAACTTCGACGCGAAGAAGTTCGACACGGTGCTGTGGGACCCGGAGAAGAACACCTTCAAGAAGATCCCCACGCCCAACGACCTGTTCTGCACCGGCCACACCCAGCTGGCCGACGGCAAACTGCTGATCGCGGGCGGCACCAAGCGGTACGAGAAGCTCAAGGGCGACGTCACCAAGGCCGGCGGCCTGATGATCGTCCACAACGAGGACCCGGACAAGCCGATCACGCTGCCCGCGGGCACCCGGTTCACCGGCAAGTCCAACGGCAAGACGTTCGTCTCCAAGGACCCGGTGCTCGTCCAGCGCGCCAAGAAGGTCTTCGACAAGAAGACCGGCAGGTTCCTGCGCACCGAGGCCGGGCTCGGGCGGATCTACGTCGAGGCCGAGGAGTCCGGCACCGAGCACGAGACCGGCACCGAGGACAACTACCGCGTCCAGGGCCTCAACGGCTCCGACACCCGCAACGTCTACGGCATCGCGCAGAAGCTCGCCCTGGACAAGAAGGACTTCCAGGGGATCAGGGACGCGTACGAGTTCGACCCGGTGGCCGAGCGGTACATCACCGTCGACCCGATGAACGAGGCCCGCTGGTACCCGACGCTGACGACGCTCGCCGACGGCAAGGTCCTCGCGCTCTCGGGGCTCGACGACATCGGGCAGCTGGTGCCGGGCAAGAACGAGGTGTACGACCCGAAGACGAAGAAGTGGACGTACGCCAAGGGGACCATGCAGTTCCCGACCTACCCGGCGGTGTTCCTGCTCCAGAACAGCAAGCTGTTCTACTCGGGGTCCAACGCGGGGTACGGGCCGGACAACGTCGGCCGTGACCCGGGCATCTGGGACTTCGCCAGCAACAAGTTCACCAAGATCCCCGGGCTGAGCGACCCGGGTGAGATGGAGACGTCCGGGACGGTGCTCATGCCTCCCGCCCAGGACGAGAAGTACATGGTGATCGGCGGCGGCGGGGTCGGTGAGTCGGCCAAGTCGTCGAAGAAGACGCGCATCGTGGACCTCAAGGACCCCAACCCGTCCTTCAAGGACGGCCCTTCGCTCGCCGAGGGGACGCGGTACCCGATGACGTCCGTACTGCCCGACGACACCATGCTCATCAGCGGCGGCTCCACGGACTACCGGGGCCGGGGCGGCTCCAACCTCCACCAGGCGCGGATCTACGACGCGAAGACGGGCACCCTGCGGCGGGTCGCGGACCCGGAGGTCGGCCGCAACTACCACTCAGGGTCGATCCTGCTGCCCGACGGGCGGGTCGTCACGTTCGGCGGGGACTCGCTCTACGCGGACAAGGACGACACCAAGCCGGGCGTGTTCGAGCAGCGCATCGAGATCTACACGCCGCCGTACCTGTACAAGGGCGACGGCAAGCGGCCCGACCTCGGCGAGGGCCCCAAGTCCCTGGCGCGGGGCGGCAGCGGGGTCCACAAGTCGAAGGACGCGGCGGCCGTGAAGACGGCCCGGCTGATCCGCCCGAGCGCGACCACGCACGTCACGGACATCGACCAGCGCTCGATCGCGCTGGACGTCGCCAAGACGGCGGACGGCGTCCAGGTCACGGTCCCCAAGAACCGCAACCTGGTCCCGCCGGGGTGGTACATGCTCTTTGTGACGGACGCAGCGGGGGTGCCGTCGAAGGCGGTGTGGGTGGAGGTGCCGTAGGGGGCTGCGCCCCCGGAGGGGTGTTCGCCTGCGGGTCCGGTGGGTGGTTGAGGTGGGTTTCCCGGGGGCTGGGCCCCCGGACCCCGTTCGTCCGCGGGCCGTCGGTGGCTGGCCACGCCCACGCGGCGGAGCCGCGCAATGGCACAGCCCCGCGCCGCTGGAGACCGGCAACTCCGGCCCCTGCGGCGCGGCAAGGGGCAGGGCCCGAGCATTGGGCCCCTCGGGCGCGCAAGGTGCAGGGCCCGCGCATTCGGCCCGTCCGGCGTCTCAGGAGCGGGGGCCGCGCATTCGGCCCCTCCGGCGTCTCAGGAGCGGGGGCCGCGCATTCAGCCCGTCCGGCGTCTCAGGAGCGGGGGCCGGGGCGGAGCCCCGAAGCGGGGTGCAGGGGGCGCAGGCCCCGCAAGCGGGCGCAGGGGCGCAGCCCCGCAAAGGGGTGCAGGGGCGCAGCCCCGCAAGCAGGCGCAGGGGCGCAGCCCCGCAAAGGGGTGCAGGGGGCGCAGGCCCCGCAAGCAGGCACAGGGGCGCAGCCCCGCAAAGGGGTGCAGGGGCGCAGCCCCGCTACGGGGTCCGGGGGCGCAGCCCCCGGGAAACCCACCTCAACCACCCACCCACCCCCGGAGGGTCTAGGTGAAGGGGCGGGGTGGGGCCTACCCCTTGTTCGCCGCCAGGCCCAGCGCGTACTCCGCCCACCACTCCCCCGCCTTGGGCCCCCCCTTGCAGTCCCCGTCCGACTCGCCGGGGCGCTTCACCCACACGTACGCGTCGATCAGCCCGTCCCCCGTCCGCGTCGTCGGGCGTTCGCCCAGCGCGCGGCCCGGCGGGTTGCACCAGGTCTCCTTGGGATCGCCGCCCGTGTAGGGGCCGTTCCCGTTGCGGCTCGTGTCGATCACGAAGTGCTTGCCCGACAGCTTCGCGGAGAGCTGGCGGCCGAAGTCCTTGCTGGCGGCGGTCGTCTGGAAGTTGGAGACGTTGACGGCGAAGCCGTCGGCCTCGTCGACGCCCGCCCGCCGCAGCGGCTCGTCCAGCGCGTCCGGCCGCTGCCAGCCCGCGTTGCCCGCGTCCACGTACACCTTCACTCCGGGCTGCCGCTTCAGCCGCTCGACCGCCTTCTTCAGCAGGTCGTAGCGCTCCTCCGCGAACTGCTGCGGCGTGCACCCGTCGACCAGGTGCAGCACCGCGTCCGGCTCCAGGACCACCGTGGCGCCCCGGTCCCCGATCCCCTTGGCCACCTTGTCGACCCACGTCCGGTACGCGTCGCCGTCCGCCGCGCCGCCCTTGGAGAACTGGCCGCAGTCGCGGTGCGGGATGTTGTAGAGCACGAGCAGCGCCGTGCGGTCGGCCTTCGCCGCCGCCTCGGTGAAGCCCTTCGCCTCCGACTCCGGGTTCTCCGGGCCGATCCACTCGCCGACCGGCTGCTCCGCGATCTTCGCGATCAGCGCGGCCTTGGAGTCGTCACCGCTCTTGCGGTACTCGGCGGCCTGCCGTGAGGCGTTGCCGTCCGGATTGACCCAGAAAGGGTCGGTGCCCTTCGGCTGCTGCGCCACTTCGGGCTTCTTCTCGCCGTCCGAGGAGGACGAACAGGACGTCAGCAACAGCACCGTACCCACGGCGCCCACAGCCACCCCGACCGCGCCCGTCCGCGCACCACTCCGGAACATCCGACCCCCCTCAACCGCACTTTCCCGGACGCTTCCCCCGATCCATCGTGGCACACCCGCGCACACCCCCACGATCCCGTTCCCACCGGGCGCGTACGGAAGGCGACTTGGCGTTATCCGGCCCTAGGCCGAAAGCGCACGGCGGTTCTACAGTGGTCGCATCGGCCCAGCCCGCGGCCGCATTTCGACGTCGGTCCACCGAACCTCCCGCGCAGGTGCCGGGCTTCTCCCGCAGCCCGTGCGCCCGCGGTCGAGGACCAGCCCGGCCGGCGGCTCCGGGGGGAGCGGGCCGTCGGCCGGGCCAGGTACGAAGGGGCGCCCGCCGTGCGCTCAGGACCTGCCATGCGCTCAGGACCTGCCATGCGCTCAGGACCTGTCATGCGCTCAGGGCCCGCCGTGCGCTCAGGACCTGGCCGCCGCCGCGGGCCGTACGTCCGTCAGATAGGCCGACACCACCACGTTCGCCGTGTACGTACGCGCCTTGCGGTCGTAGGTGCCCCCGCAGGTGATCAGCCGCAGCTCCGCGCGCCCCGCCTCGCGCGGCCCGTACACCTTGTGCGCGTCGAACCGGTCCCGCCCGAAGACCTGCACGTCGTCGATGGTGAACTCGGCGACCGACCCGTCCGTCCTGGTCACCCGCACCTTCTGGCCGGGCCGGGTGGCGCTCAGGCCGTAGAAGACGGCGGGCTTGCTCTCGGTGTCGACGTGACCGACGAGCAGCGCCGCGCCCGGTCCGCCGGGCTGGGCCCCGGCGCCGAACCAGCCGACCGTGCCCGGCCGGTCGTACGGCGGCGGATCGACCGCACCCGAGGTGTCGAGGCCACGCGGCACGACGGGCGCGGTCACGCCTATGGAAGGGATCTCGACACGCTGCGGCGGCGCCGCCTTCACCGGGTCGTGCGCGGGCGGCAGGGGTACGCCCAGCGGGCGCCCCACGGCCGCCACGTCACCCGTGGTGGGCGCCGAGCTGCTGCCGGGGCCGTCGGTGGCCTCGCGGCCCCACAGCCACAGGCCGAGCAGCAGGACCGCCCACGCCACCCCGGTCAGCAGCCGTCCGGTGCCGGACGTGTGCTCGGAGGACATCGCCTCGGCCTGCTCAGTCGCTGCGGCGCCGGCGCCGCACGCTGCGGCCCGCCACCGCGACCGCCGCCACGGCCGCCAGGGCCAGGCCGATCACGGCGTGCCGGGTGCCCGGGCCCTGCTCGGTGGCCTGCCGGTCCGCGAGCTGCGCGGCGCCGCCGCCGCCCGCGTGGACGGGAGCGTGCGGGGTGGCGTGGTGGTCGGGGTGCTCGTCCGGGTGCTGGTTGCCGTCCTGGTGGCCGTCCTGATTACCGTCCTGGTGGCCGTCCTGGTGGCCGTCCTGGTGGCCGTCCTGGTGGCCGTCCTGGTGGCCGGAGCCGCCGTGGACGACCGTCACGCGGCCGGAGGCCTGGCCCGAACTGTCCTTGCAGTTCACCCAGATGTCGTAGCTGCGCGCCTGGGCGTCCGAGCGGATGCGGGCCTGCGCGAAGAGGCCCCCGTCCGCCGCCGGCGCGAACTGCGCCTGCGAGACGAAGGCCTCCGAGGTCCCGACGGCCTGCCGGCCTCTGCACACGCTGACCCGCAGGTCCACCTCACCGCCCGGGGCGGTCGTGGACGGCGTCACCGTCAGTGAACCGTGCGAATCGGACTCCGCCGTGGCGGCTGCCACGGGCATCAGGGCGGTGGCGGCTGCCACGGCCGCACAGAGAGTGACCTGTCGAAAGCGCATCGTGAACCTCCTGTACAGAAGATTCACGCGCCTGGGGCCGTTCCGCATCCCGGGCGCGCCATCCGGTGGGCCCGGGAAGGGACGCTCAGATCAGCTTCACCAGGTCAGCGATGGAGTCGACGGTCTTGGACGGACGGAACGGGAAGTTCTCGACGTCGTCGGGCCGGGTCAGCCCGGTCAGCACCAGGAAGGTCTGCATCCCCGCCTCAAGCCCCGCGAGGACATCCGTGTCCATCCGGTCGCCGATCATGGCGCTGGTCTCCGAGTGCGCCCCGATCGCGTTCAGCCCGGTCCGCATCATCAGGGGGTTGGGCTTGCCCGCGAAGTACGGCTTCTTGCCGGTCGCCTTGGTGATCAGCGCGGCGACCGCGCCGGTCGCGGGCAGCGGGCCCTCGGCGGAAGGACCGGTCTCGTCCGGGTTGGTGCAGATGAACCGCGCCCCGCCGTTGATCAGCCGGATCGCCTTGGTGAGCGCCTCGAAGCTGTACGTGCGGGTCTCGCCCAGGACCACGTAGTCCGGCTCGTGGTCGGTCAGGATGTACCCGATGTCGTGCAGCGCGGTGGTGAGTCCCGCCTCCCCGATCACGTACGCCGTACCGCCGGGCCGCTGGTCGTCCAGGAACTTGGCGGTGGCGAGCGCCGACGTCCAGATGTTCTCGACCGGCACGTGCAGGCCCATACGGGCGAGGCGGGCCTGGAGGTCGCGGGGGGTGTAGATGGAGTTGTTGGTGAGGACCAGGAAGGGCTTGCCCGACTCCTTCAGGCCCGTGAGGAAGGCGTCCGCACCCGGGATCGGCGTGCCCTCGTGAATGAGGACCCCGTCCATGTCGGTGAGCCAGGATTCGATCGGCTTGCGCTCTGCCATGGGGCGGACTCTCCTGCGGTGTGCGCTGTGTGAGCGGTGAGCTGGGGACACGCCGGTGGCACCGCGCTGTGCGTCGCCGACAGCTCCAAGCCTAGTCGGCATGTACTGATCTCGAACCGGGTCGGTCGCCCAGAACCATTGACTTCCCCACTCACCCATGGCGAGTGGGGACACGCCGCGAACAAGGTCGAGCGTCGGCGCGCTGGTTCACGCGCGAACGCCTGCCACCGAGGTGCCGTGGCGACTCGGCCCCGTGCGGGCCCTGCGCGTGCTCTTGACAACCGTGCCGCCTGCCCGGCGGGCACGGGCCTCGATCTCAACCGAGGCAGCTTTGTCGGCATGGCCGGTAAATCCGCAGTGCACACACGCCATCTTCCGGCCGCAGCCGACGCGGTTCTCAGGGTCCCGCACACCGCGTGCCGGACACGTCGGCGAAGTGCCGTCCGCAGGCACCACACGCAGCTCAGAACCGTACTGGCGGGTCGTGTACCCAAGCCGGCGACGCCGCTCCCCGGGCATATTGACCGCTTCGTCCGGGGTGAACTCGCTGTCCAGGCGCGGCACTCGGGCCACGGCGACGTACGTGCACGTGCTCTCCAGCCCCATGCGCTCGTCGTCCGCGAGCAGCGCGCGCTCCGGGATGCCCGCCGCTCCCGCCCCCACCCGCCGCCGCTGTGGGCATGCGTGCCGCCCCTGTGGGCTGCCGCCCGCCTCCCTCCCCCGCCGCTGCGGGCCATCGTGCCGCTCAGGGCTGGGGGTCCCCTGCTCCTTAAGCCTTGGGGGAGGGTGGACAGGCGGCCTTCCCCGTCCCGCCGGGCTGCGCAACGCCCTGCCCGCGCCCCCGGCCCCGCCGCACTCCGCCAACCCCTCAGCGCCGCCGCAACCGCCACACCCCCGCGACCAGCGCCGCGCCCCCAAGGACCAGCGCACCGGCGACAAGCGGGGTGAACGGCGAACCCGGCCCCGTGTCCGCCAGCTCCGGCGGCCCCGCGAGCAGCGCCTCCGGCGGCCCCGCGAGCTGCGGCTCCGACGGCCCCGCGCGCTGCGGCTCCGACGTCTCGGGGCCGATGCCGAACCGGTAGCCCCCCGACTCCCCGACCCACTCCCCGTCGTCCCCCCGCCGCTGTACGACCGCCGCGTTCGCCGTGACCTCGTTCGGCCGGGTGTCGGCCGTGAACCCGAGCCGGACCTTCACGGTGACGGTCTCCCCCGCGCCGATCACGAACCCGGGGAACCCGTCGTCGAACACCCCGATGTGCTCGTCCGCGTCGGTCCGCTCGAACGGAACGGGGCGCGGGCGCCCGCCGCCGCCCGCCGCGTCGAAGAACTCCAGCTTGGCCTGGGAGTCCTTGAGCGTCCGGTCCCGGTCGACGAGTACGACCACGGGGTGGATGTTGCGGCAGGTGTGCGCGGTGGTGTTGGTGAGGTCGACGTACCAGAACTGCGCGCCCCCGCCGGGGCGGTACTCGGCCGGCCCGCCGTGGATCCGCGTGTCCACGGGGAAGTCGGCACCGGTCCGGTCCCCGCAGACGGGCTGGTTGGCGATGGAGAGCGGCGCGTGCCCCTGCCGCCCGCGCGGCTCGTTCTCGTCGGCCGCCGCACCCGACGTCCCGGTCAGCGCCGCGGCCGCGGTCACTGAGATGGCGAGGGCGTTGCGCAGTCTCATGAGGGCCCCTTGCTGCTCGCGGGCGTACGTACTCCGGGACCCTGCCACGCGGACGCGCCGGACCGACGCAAGCGCACCCCGCCACGCCGCGCGAGCGGGCGAAGTCCGCCCGATCAGCCCAATATCGGCAAGTACGACTGATGGCGGTCCGGCAGGCCGCCGGCAGGCCGGGCCGCCGAGGTGACACCGGTCGGCAGCCCGCCCGTCGCCCCGGGGCCGCCGAGCCGTGACGGCCGGGCGGGCAGCCGAGCCGTGACGGCCGGGCGGACAACCAAGCTCCCTCAGCCCCGCTCGCCGCCCCAGGCGCCCGCGCCCGCGCCCGCACCCCCACGTCCGAACACCGGCCCCAGAATCAACCGAGCCGCCCCCTCCGCCACCGCGTGCGGCCCGCCCGACGCCACCGACACCGGGATCGCCCGAGCGTCCCCGCCCCGGCGGGCCCGCTCCTCCAGGACCGCGCGTACTCCCCGTACGAACCCGTCCTGTGCGCCCATGACCGTACGGCCGCCGAGCAGTACGCGGTCGATGTCGAGAAGGCCGACGAGGTTCGCGGCGCCGACGCCCAGGAAGCGGGCGGCGGCCGCGATGTCGCCGCGGGCCACCGACGACAGGCACAGCGCCTCGATGCAGCCACGCGCGCCGCATTCGCAGGCGGGGCCGCCGAGCAGGATCGTCTGGTGGCCGAACTCGCCCGCGCCGGTGCGCGAGCCGCGCAGCAGCGTGCCGCCCAGGACGAGGCCCGCGCCCAGGCCCGTACCGAGGTGGAGGTAGGCGAAGGAGTCGGCCGGGCCGCGCAGGGCCAGGCCCAGGGCGGCGGCGTTGGTGTCCTTGTCGAGGACGACCGGCAGGCCCAGGCGCGCGGCGAGCGCGTCGCGCAGCGGGAAGCCGTTCCACTGCGGGAAGCCGGTGATCCGGTGGAGCACCCCGGTGTGGTGGTCGAGCGGGCCGGGGCTGGCCACGCCGACGCCGAGTATCGGGCGCCCGCCGATCAGCGACTCGGCCTGCTCGGCGGCGGCCCCCACCACCGTGTCGTGGCCCGCGCCGAGGTCGAGCGGCACGGTACGGACGCCGACGAGCGTGCCCGCCAGGTCGACCAGGACCGTGGTGAGCTCGTCGCGGTCGAGGTGCAGCCCTATGGCGTGCACGGCGGACGGCACCAGCTTGAGCACCGTGCGCGGCTTGCCGCCGGTCGAGGCGCGGCGGCCCGCCTCGGTCGCCGTCCCCTCCGCCCGCAGCCGCGCGGTGATCTTGCTGACGGCCTGCGGGGTGAGCCCGGTCCGCTCGGCGAGCTCCAGTCTGCTGATCCCGGCGTCCCCGGCCGTACGCAGCAGATCGAGCACCAGCGCGGCGTTGTGGCTGCGCAGGGCCGGCAGGTTGGCTCCCGAGTTACTCCTGTTCACCTCTCCATTCTCTCCTGCGCTTGCACTTTGGCAACAGCGTTGCTTAAGTGGGGTCCATGAACGCTCGTACGGACACTGACCTCCGCGTCGGACTCGTGGGCTACGGCCTGGCGGGATCCGTCTTCCACGCCCCGCTGATCGCCGCGGCCGAGGGGCTCACCCTCGACACGGTCGTCACGTCCAGCCCCGAGCGCCGCGAGCAGGCCCGCGCCGAGCACGGCGACGGACTGCGGTTCGCCGCCTCCCCCGACGAGCTCTTCGACGCCGGTCTCGACCTCGTCGTGATCGCCTCCCCGAACAAGACGCACGTGCCGATCGCCACCGGCGCCCTCAAGGCCGGGATCCCGGTCGTCGTCGACAAGCCGCTCGCGGGCACGGCCGCCGAGGCGCGCGGCCTCGCCGCCCTCGCCGAGGAGCGCGGCCTGCTGCTCTCGGTCTTCCAGAACCGCCGCTGGGACAACGACTTCCTGACCCTGCGCGCACTCATGGCGTCCGGCGAGCTCGGTGAGATCCAGCGCTTCGAGTCCCGCTTCGAGCGCTGGCGCCCGCAGCCCAAGGGCGGCTGGCGCGAATCGGGCGACCCGGCGGAGATCGGCGGCCTGCTGTACGACCTGGGCAGCCACCTCGTCGACCAGGCCCTGGTCCTGTTCGGCCCGGCGCTGCGGGTGTACGCGGAAGCCGACGTACGCCGTCCCGGCGCCCAGACCGACGACGACACCTTCATCGCGATCACCCACGCGGGCGGCGTGCGCTCGCACCTCCACGTGAGCGCGACGACGGCCCAACTGGGCCCCCGCTTCCGGGTCCTTGGCTCCGCCGCGGGCTACGTCAAGTACGGCCTCGACCCCCAGGAGTCCGCCCTGCGCGAGGGCAGGCGGCCGGGTGACGGCGAGCCGTGGGGCCTGGAGCCGGAGGGGATGTGGGGCCGCGTCGGCTCCGGGGAGTCCCCGCTGACCGGCGGCGGCAGCCCCGCGCCGACCCTGCCGGGCGACTACCCCGCGTACTACACGGCGATCGCCGCCGCCCTGCGCGAGGGCGGCGAGCCGCCGGTCACCGCGCACGAGGCCGCGGCGGCCCTCGACGTCCTGGAGGCGGCGCGCAGGTCCGCGCGCGAGGGCGTGACGGTGGAGGTGGCGCTGTGACGACCCCGTCCCCGTCCTTCACGCCGTCCGTCACGCCGTCCGTCACGCCGTCCTTCACCGTGGCCGAACTGGAGGCGCAGGAGGCCGAGCTGGAGCTGGCGCGCTTCACGTACGAGGACGCGTGGGCGCTCGGCACGCTCCTGCGGGAGCTGGCGGTGGCCCGCCGCGCCCCGGTGACGATCGACATCCACCGCGGCGCCCAGCAGCTCTTCCGCTGCGCCCTGCCGGGCTCGACCCCGGACAACGACGCCTGGGTCGCAAGCGCCGGGTCACCGAGCGGTACGCGGCCGGCTCGTACCTGGTAGGCGCCCGCTTCCGCGCCAAGGACACCACCTTCGAGGCCTCCTCCCCCGCCTCGACCCCGACACGTACGCGGCCCACGGCGGCTCGTTCCCCTTGCGGGTGACGGACGCGGGCGTCATCGGCACGGTGACGGTCTCGGGCCTGCCCCAGGTGGAGGACCATGCGCTGGTGGTGGAGGGGTTGCGGGCGTTCAAGGGGCGGGTGGGTTAGAGGGGGGTACGGGGGCGGGTGACCCGGCCCCGTAGTCCTCGCGGCCGTCCTCGGCTGAGCCGTCAGGCGAGCTCGGAGGTGTCCAGGTCGAAGCTGAAGGGGGCGGGGAGGGCGAGTTCGGCGCCGAAGGTGGCCGTCGACTCGTGTCGGTAGTGGCCGTTCTGCGGATCCCAGTGCACGACCACCTCGCCACGATGGCGGTCGACGAGCAGATAGACCGGCAGCGCCGCCTGGGCATACGCATCGCGTTTGTCGACCCGGTCCACCTCGGCATCGCCCTCCCGCCCGGACGTCACCTCGACGACCATGAGCACTCCTGCGGAGTCCGACCAGGACGGCTGACCCCGGAAGTACCCGACCGGGGCGACCGCACCGTCGACACGGGCCGGCCGGCGCGGTTCGCGGGCACGGCCAGCCCTCGCCCCTGGTACATCCACAGCGAGGTCTCACGCGCCTGAATCTGGCGCCCGATCCCCACGACGTTCTCATCGTGGTCACCGTCCGGAGCCGGAGTCACCAGGATCGTCCCGTCGATCAGCTCGACGTGAAAACCTTCCGGCGCCGCAGCGTCGAAGGCTTCGAACTCTTCAAGCGTCACTTCGGACCACGCAACGGCCACGGCGCCCCCTTCGAACTTCAGCCTAGGCGTCCTTCAGCTCCTGCCGCTGCCTTCCCAATCCCTCGACCTCCAGTTCTACAACATCCCCCGCCCTCAGATACGGCTTCGGCTCCGGCCGCCCCATCGCGACCCCCGCCGGGGTGCCGGTGTTGATGACGTCGCCGGGGTAGAGCGTCATGAACTGGCTCACGTAGCGGACGACCTCCGCGACCGGGAAGATCTGGTCGGCCGTGGAGCCGTTCTGCTTCAGCTCGCCGTTCACCCACAGCCGCAGGGACAGCGCCTGCGGGTCCGGGACCTCGTCGCGGGTGACCAGCCAGGGGCCCAGCGGGTTGAACGTCTCGCAGTTCTTGCCCTTGTCCCAGGTGCCGCCGCGCTCGATCTGGAACTCGCGCTCGGACACGTCGTGCGCCACCGCGTACCCCGCGACGTACGCCAGCGGGTCCTCGTCGTCGGCCACATAGCGGGCCGTGCGCCCGATGACGATCGCGAGCTCGACCTCCCAGTCGGTCTTCACCGACTTGCGGGGCACCAGGACCGTGTCGTTGGGGCCGACAACCGTGTCCGCCGCCTTGAAGAAGACGACGGGCTCGGCCGGGATCGCCGCCCCCGTCTCGGTGGCGTGGTCGTGGTAGTTCAGCCCGATGCAGACGACCTTGCCGATCCGGGCGACCGGCGGGCCGACGCGCTGCCCGGCCGCGTCGAGCGCGGGCAGCACACCGGTGTCGGCCGCGGCCCGTATCCGGTCCAGGGCGTACTCGTCGGCGAGCAGGTCGCCGTCGATGTCCGGCACGAGGCCGGACAGGTCCCGCAGGGTCCCGTCGGCGGCGAGCAACGCGGGGCGCTCATTGCCCGCCATGCCTACGCGCAGCAGCTTCATGGTCAGTCTCCCTAGGTCGAGCCTGGCCCGGCCGATGGGTCGCGGCCATCGGAAGGATCGTTCGATCCTCCAAGGTCAACGTCCACTCTGCAAGACCCTGTTCACACACCGGACTCCTACGCGGTGGTAACCACGGGGGCCACAGCCGCCGCCTCCCGGTACAGATACGCCCGCTCCAGCGCCGACCACGTAGTGCTCGTCACCACGTACAGCGCGGCCGCCAGCGGCACCACCGCCACCGTGATCAGCGTGCCGAACGACATCAGCGGCATGAACTTCGTCATCGCGCCCAGGCCCGGGACCCCCTCCTGCTGGTCCGCCGGGACCAGCGGCTGCGTGGCGAGCTGTCGCTTCGTACGCCCGTAGTTGAAGGTGGCGACCCCGGCGACGAAGACGAAGAGGCCGAGGTAGACCAGGCCCTGCCCGCCTATGAGCCCGCCGTGCCCGAGCGCGTCCGCCCAGCGGCCGCGCAGCGGGGCGGAGAGCAGGGTGTGGTCGAGCAGCGTGGTGTGTCCGCCGCCCAAGCCGGAGTCCGAGAACAGCTGGTAGAGGAGGAAGAACGCGGGCAGCTGGAGCAGGCTCGGCAGACAGCCGGAGAACGGCGAGACCTTCTCCGCGGCGTGCAGCTCGGCGACCGCCTTGCGCAGCCGCTCGGGGTCCTTGCGGTGTTTCTTGCGGAGCTCGGCCAGCTGCGGCTGGAGCTTGGCGCGGGCCTGCTGGCCCTTGGCCGCCTGCCGGGACAGCGGGTGCACGGCGAGCCGTACGAGCATCGTGAACAGCACGATCGCGGCGGCGGCCGCGGAGCCGTGGAAGAGCGGCTGGACCAGGTCGGCGAGGCGCTCGACCAGGCTGGCGAATACGTCGAATACGTCGAATGCATCGGATACGGACATGGAAGCCTCCGGAGTCACGTCTGGGGGCGCGCGGTACGGCGCTGCGCTTCAAGGCGCAGGGCATACGTGCGTACGCGCGCGGGACAGAGCGGCGTGACGGCCCGGCGGAGGGCTGAGAGGGGAGAAGTGGTGCAGCCCTACGCGGCCGTCATGGCGAGGCGGCCGGGGGCTCGGGGCCTGGGCCGCCCGGAGGCGTCGGGATCGCGCTGCGGCAGGAAGGCGGTGCGCCGCTCGCGGTCCCGTATCGCGGTGCGTATGCGCGTACGCGGCACCTTGGGCACCGAGCGGGAGGCGAGCAGCGCGCAGACGGCGAGCGCGGAGCCGGCCGCGGCGGTGGCGGCCAGGGCGACCGCGCCGGAGAGCGTGCCGCCCTCCAGGAGCAGGAGCTCGGAGAGGAGGAAGAAGAGCAGCCCGAAGGAGAAGCGTCCGGAGAGACGCGAGGGCAGGCGTGAGGACGACCACGGCGACGCCATGCGGTTGCCGGTCATGCTTCCCCCCTCATCCAAGCCTCTGGGCGTCCACCCGAGCATGTGTCTCCCGAGCACGTGTCCACTTCTGACTCTTCTGACGTTATACACGACGGCTCGGACAATCGGACCGGGACCGCCGGTCGGAGGCGCGGCCATGGGGTCGGTCGGGCTCGGCCCGTCGCGGTGACTCAGCGCGATCGCAGGGACCACGCGGCCGCACGGACTAACGGGGCCGCATCGAAGCGAGCCTCCCCCACACCACGAGCCGGTACCGGGAGGTGAACTCGGGGGTGCAGGTGGTGAGGGTGATGTAGTAGCCGCGCTCGCCGTATCCGTACTTCGTACGGACATCACTGCGCGGCACGGGCGCGATCACCCCGCTGTCCCGGGCGGAGGTCCGGGGAAGCGTCCTGTCCACCAGATAGGTGAAAACGGCGTCCCGCGTCTCGACGACGAGGCGGTCCCCGGGCCGGAGCCGGTTGATGTAACGGAACGGCTCGCCATGGGTGTTGCGGTGCCCGGCGAGCGCGAAGTTCCCGGCCTGCCCGGGCTGCGCGGTCCCGGAGTAGTGCCCCGCGTACCCCTTGTCGAGGACCTCGTGCTTGCTGATCCCCTCGGCGACGGGGGCGGTGACGCCGAGGGAGGGGAGGCGGAGGACGGCGTAGGCGCGGTGGGTGGCGGCGGGGGGTTCGGGGGCGGCCGGGAGCGAGGAGGTCGGGGCGCTGGGGGTGGCGGGCCCGACGGCACCCACGGGCGCGGCCCCCACGGGCGCGGCGCCCACTTCGGAGCCGCGCTCCTGCACCCGGCCTCCCCACTCCCGCTCCAGCGTCCGTACGGTCTGCCGGGCCTCGTGCCGGGCCTCGCGGTTGGTCCACCACATCTGATGGGCGACGAGCAGGAGGAGGACGAGCCCGAGCGTGACGACGGCTTCGGCGCCGGCCCAGAGAGTGCGGCCGAGGGGGCGGAGGGTGGGGCGCGCGGGTACGGGGTGCGCAGGGACGGGGCGCGCGGGTACCGGGTGCGCAGGCACGGGGCACGCGGGTACCGGGTGCGCAGGCACGGGGCACGCGGGTACCGGGTGCGCAGGCACGGGGCACGCGGGTACCGGGCGCGCAGGTAGCGATGCACGCCCTGCACGTACGGACCGGCCGGCGCGCGCCAGAACCGCCCGCCAGCGCGAGCGCCCCTGCACCACCACCGGGATCCGCACGCGCGCACCATAAGGGCTGCCCCGTCAACTCACCAGGGCCGGAACACCCCTCCGCTTGGGCCCCGCACAGCAGTACGGTGTCCCTCATGCGCCCCGACACGCCTGCCGATCACACCGATCACACCGCCGAAGCCGAGCGTCTGCTGCGCACCGCAGCGCAGTACCCCGAGGACCACGAGCCCCTCCTCCTCCAGGCGGCGGCCCACTTGGAGCTGGCCGGCGACCGCGAGCGCGCCACGACGCTCTACGACCGCCTTCTCGCCGCCGAGCCCGAGCATCCGGCCCGGATCAAGGCCTTCAAGGCGGCGAACCTCTGGGAGTACGGCCACGAGGCGGAGGCGCGGGCGATCATCGAGGGCATCCGCGGCTCGGCGCCCCGGGACCCGGCCCCTTGGGGGATCGTGGCGGAGACGCTGGAGACGCACGACGAGCTGGACACGGCGCACGCGACCCTGACGACGGCGCTCACGCTCCTGCTCCCCGCCGACGACCCGACGGCGGACATCCCGTACCCCACCCAGTCCTTGCTGACGGCCCGCCACCGCGTACGCCGCCTGCTCGCCCTGGACCACGACGCCTGGGACGAACTCGCGGACCGCCTCCACCGCGCCGAGATCACCCTGGACGAACTCCACGACCCCAAGCGCCTGTGGTCCCTGGGGTCGGACGACCCGGCGGAACTGAAGGCGGAACTGGCACGCCTGCGCACGGAGTTGGGCACCGCCCGCGCCGCCCTCTCCCGCCCGTTCCCGGTAGCGGTCCTGCACTGGCCGTCCCCGGAGCTGGACGAACTCCTGGCGGCCTACCCGTCCCTGTCCACGGAATACCCCACCCACGCGGCCCACCTCCTGGACATCGAGGCGTCCTTGCGCGAACTGTCGGCCACCGGCACGGCGAACCTGGGCATCGTGACGGGCACGGTCCCGTCCTACGAGGCCTTCGCGGCGTCGGAATCCTCATCCCCGTCGAACGCGGACCTGCTGCCGCAGTACGCGACGACGTTGGCGGCCCGGGGACGGGCTGTGGCTTGGCCCCCTCGGCGGGGGGAGGCTTGTTGGTGCGGGTCTGGGGTGGGGTATGGGGAGTGCCACGGAACTCCCGGGGTGTGACCGGGCGATTACACCCTCCCTGTAATGTCACTGCCAGACGACTGGACGCCAACTCCTGGAAGAAGGCTGCTCGTTGCTCCCGTTCGACGTGACTGCCGCCGCCAACATCCCCTCACAGGTCTTGCTGCATGAAGACCCAGAGCTAGCCGCGGTTTATGAAAGTCTTCGCCAGGCAGACCCCACGGGCCAGCGCTTTGCGGCTGTGCTGCGCGACACGATCGACCAGCTGCTCAATGGCGAGGTCACGGGACGGTACGACTGGAAGACGCTCTTCAAGACCGAGAAGACCCACGCCGGCACGGTCGTTGAGATCAACCTCCAGCGCGAGTTCAAGTTCGATGACGGCATCGACATGGACTACCGGATCGCAGGGACCGACGTCGACTGCAAGTACTCCCAGGCGTTCGGCGGCTGGATGATCCCGCCAGAGGCCATGGGCCATCTGTGCCTTCTGGTCTGGGCAGACGACTGCAAGAGCCGCTGGAGCGCCGGCCTGCTCCGGATAGAACCGGAGTGGCTCAACAAGGGCAACAACCGGGACCTGAAGCTGACAGTCAAAGCCGAGCACCGCAACAAGATCCTCTGGCTCTGGCACGAGGCGGAACTCCCAGAGAACATCCTCTTGCATATGGACGAGGATGATCGAGCCGCAGTGTTCGCACACTCGTCGGGCCAGGCGCGCCTTAACGAACTATTTCGCCGCGCACAGAAACGCCGGATCGGGCGCAATGTCGTGCGCACTGTGGCGCAGCAAAAGGACTACATGAAGCGCGTACGTGGCAACGGAGGGTCCCGGTCGGCGCTCCAGCGCGAGGGAATTGTGATCATCGGCGACTACGACAGCCATCGCGCTGTGGCTTCGCAGCTGCAGATTCCCATACCACAAGAGGGAGAATTCGTCAGTGTCCGACTGGCGGAGGTAAATCCTGGAGAATCCACACAGGCGAGCGTCCTGCTGGACGGGCACCGGTGGAGGGTAGCGGCACGGGATGACCTGCCCCAGACGGCTCCAGCCCTTCCCGCGCACACAAAGTAGGGCCACCCCCTGCCCTCACGGGCCAGCACGAGGCCTCTCTCAGTGCGTGCGAAGCAGCATCTCTGCGGCGCGGTCTAGATGCTCGGCTGCAGGGAGATGAACACGGCCAAACACAGTGGCAGGCCTCAGCTCTATGGTTGCAAATTCCAGTGGTGGCCGGAGGTCACCGAGTAGCCGTTCCGCCGGCATCTTCCTCCCACCCTGTGCCCCCTCCCTGAATTTCTTGTTTCCCACACGCAGACTCAAAGCTGCGCGCCCAGCCCAGCAGTCAACTCGGAAGAGGGCATCGGCTAATGGATGCACCCTCAGGTCCACACCTCTCATTCTCAACTGGACGATCGTGTAGATCTCTCGCAAGAAGCTGTAATAAGCGTTGCCTATGCGCCATCTCATAGCCGCCCGCGCCAAGGCGGGCGGCACGCCCTCCGCCGAAACCGAGCTCACCTGCGCCCGCGCAGGCCCTCCGAGCATTCGACGCCCAAGCGGGTCTTCGTCCGCGAAATATCGAAAGTCCTGATAGCTCGGGAGGTTCCCTGACTTCTCCAGGCATACATGGAACATGTGCGTAAACGCGAAGTCGGGATGCCAGTCAACTATCGCCTGGACCGCTTCACCATCACACCTGTTCACCTCGCCAAGCGCATGCTCTGTCCGTGCACACACTGCCGTTACGTCTTCCACGCGCAGCTCGTACACCCGACGTACACAGTGACCAAGCACTACCGGGACCACATCACGACGGCGCCCGTCGCACCTCCAGGCGGCGTAGACCTCCCGAGTGCGTGGCGACCGGCAGAACAGGTTTAGTACGTCACCGGCCGATGTCTCCAACACCACTCGGCACCCACTCCCGCCGTAGCGACCAACTTCCCGGTTCTCTAACGTAGTTGAAGGCGCTGCCGCGGGTCACGCGCGCGGGCGGCAGCAACGCCGCCACCTTGTAGCCTGACCGGATGGACGCCCACGATCCCGACCGCCCCGCATCGCCGGCGGACCTGACATCACTGCATGCCCCAGACAGCCCTGACGTTGCGCTGCGCGAGGTGGCTGACTGGTTCCGCGCCTTCCCTGGAATGGAAGCGACCTTCGGGGCATGCATCCGGCAGGGCATCGACGAAGTTCTGGACGGCGCCAGGACAGGACGGTACGACATCACCGACAAGGACACGGTGGAGTCGACAGAAAAGACCTACCTCGGCACAAAGATGGAGATTCTAATCCGGTCGGCATTCGGCCTGGCGCGCGGAAAAAAGATGGACTTTCTGGTAGACGGTCACGAGGTAGACGCCAAGTGGACCATCAGGAAGAACTGGACCATACCGGTCGAGGCTAAAGGCCACATCTGCCTGCTGATGTCAGCAGACGATCACGCTGCAACGTTCAGGGTAGGGCTTGTGAGGATCGGCGCCGAGTCGATCAATCCCGGCAAAAACAGGGACGCAAAGAGCGGATTGTCACGTACCGGCCGGGACGGGATCGAATGGCTCGTGTCCGAGGGAAGTCTGCCCAAGAACCTTTTGCTACACCTTCCCGAAAGTGCGCGCGCCAAGATCCTGCTCCACACGTCAGGCCAAGGGCGCGTAAACGCACTATTTTTGCACGCCCTGAGGCGCAAGATAAATAGAAGGGTCATACAAACGCTGGCCCAGCAAGAAGACTACATGGCGCGCATCCGTGACGATAAAGGGAATTCACGAGCACGTTCAGCGCTTCGTCGGCAGGGAATTATTATTCTCGGAGGAGCACTCCGACGGCACAAGGAGATCGCACTTGGCCTAGGAGGCCCTGTTCCCGAACGGGATGAGTTCGTCAGTTTCTGCATAGCCAAGCAACAGCCCGAGCACGACCTTCTCCCGTCAGTCGAGCTTGATGGAGCGTCATGGATCGCTGTCGACGACCCCAAGGCAGCTCCCGACCCAGCACCCAAGATCCCAACGAAGTGATTTGCAGCCTCTTATGCCAGATGAGTGGAATCCGCCTGCCGGATCCTGGGCATCCTCAGAAGCCCGCCGCAGGAACATGCAAGCCATCCGCAGCCGCGACACAAAGCCGGAGCGGCTGATCCGCAGTCTCCTGCACGCCCGCGGCCTGCGCTACCGGGTAGCGGCCAAGCCGCTACCCGGCCTTCGCCGGACGGCCGACGTGGTCTTCCGCCCAACGAAGTTGGCAGTGTTTATTGACGGCTGTTACTGGCACGGGTGTCCCGAGCACTATGTCTCGCCCAAGACCAACCCCGGCTACTGGTCGGACAAAGTGGCCCGGAACATGGCACGCGACCGCGACACAGACCAGCAACTCAATGAAGCCGGCTGGACCGTGCTGCGCTTCTGGGAGCACGAATCGCCGGAGGACTGCGCGATCAGGATCGCGGCGACGGTGAGTCGACTCCGAGCCGAAGGGAAGTAAGCGGTTAGCGCTCGTTCTTCTTCGCTGCCTCGAACGCCGCGTAGATCTGCTCTCCAACCGCCTGGGCCACAGGCGGCGGAAAGGCATTACCGACCTGCCGATAGGCCGCCGTCTTCCGGCCACTGAAGTTCCAGTCGCTGGGGAAGCCCTGGATGATCGCTGCCTGGCTCACCGTGAGCTTAGGGCCCGCCTCCGCGAAGAGGTCGCGTTCCTTATCCTTGATCTCATCCGGGTCATTGGCGACGCCCAGCCCGCAAACTCCTAGTTCCGCCCAGGCGCGCTTCGCACGCGTCGGACCGAGATCTGCTCCTCCGTGCTTCTTCGAACCGCCTACGAGAGTCGGGGCCACGCCCCCCAGAGCCTTCTCGTACCAATTCTTGAACGCCTCCTCGGCCCTCAGGTCATCAGCCACTGCGTCGAACCGCTCACGCATCGTGTCGTGCAGCGCCTCGCCAACCGAGACCTCCGGGCGGGGGTGAGGCTTCGTGTGCTCAAAGAACCGAGCGAACTCCGGCTTCATCGCCACCAGAATGGCCCTGGGACGGAGCTGAGGAACGCCGTACCTCTTGGCCTCCAGCACCTCCCAGTAGCACTGCTCGTAGCCCATTGACTCCAGCCGCTTGATGATGTCTTCGCGATAGCCAGCGAACTTCTGGTCCACCAGCCCACGTACGTTCTCGATCATCACCGCTTTGGGGTCAAGCTGTTCAACGAGGTCGAGCATCGTCGGGAAGAGGTCACGCTCGTCATCCCGGCCGAGCTGCTTGCCGGCCGCCGAGAAGGGCGGGCAAGGGACGCCACCAGCCAACAGGTCGAGCTGTCCGCGCTCCAGGCCCAGGCTCTGCGGGTCAAAGTCTCTTAGGTCCGCCTGGATGACCTTGCAACCGGCCCACTCAGCATCCTGGCTGGTGTTCGCCTCCAGAGTGCTGCACGCATCCTTGTCGATCTCGATCAAGGCAACGTGCTTGAAGCCTGCATGGTGCAGGCCGACGGCCTGGCCCCCGGCTCCAGCGCAGATTTCAACCGACTTGTACTTGAGGTCATTGGTGCGGATCATGCCCCCTCCTTCCGGCTAGACAACGGCGGACACTCCACGTGACCAGCCGTTACAGAGGGTGACAGACCCCACTGACAACGAGACCGCTCCAAGTTTGCAGTACGTTGCTTCATTCTCCGAACACACCCCCCGCCCCACCGAACACTCATACGATATGGCTCATGCTTCGCAGCCCTGTATGGACCCGGGATGAGCTGGTGCTGGCCTGTGCGCTCGTCGTGAAGAACGGCTGGCGTGAGCTTCGGGTCGGGGACCTGGCCGTACAGGAGCTCTCGGACCTGCTCCGGTCGCTTCCGCTTCACGACGGCATCGCCAACCGCCTTCCCGAGTACCGGTCGGTCGGCAGCGTCAGCCGCAAGACCACTGACCTCGCCACGAACCATCCCGCCTACGTCGGCAAGCGAACGAAGGGCGGAAGGCTCGATCACGAGATCATCAAGGCGTTCATCGCGAACGAGGCCGACATGCTCGAAGCGGCGAGGGCCATCGAAGGCGGCATCGGGTCTGGTGCACTCGCCCGGATCCCGGAGCAGCCGGATGAAGTCGCCGAGGACGGCACCACAGCACCTGAGGGCCGCCTCCTCGCCCGGTGGGCGATCTACCGGGAACGCAACCCCAAGCTGCGCCAGCGGAAGATCGCCCAGGCCCGTCGGCTCGGCCAGCCCCTGCAGTGCGAAGTGTGCGAGTTCCACTTCGGGCAGGTCTACGGGGAGCTCGGCAAGGACTACATCGAGGTGCACCACACCCTGCCTCTCCACATCTCGGGGCCTCGCGAGACACGGCTAGAGGATCTGGCATTCCTGTGTTCCAACTGCCATCGCATGTGCCACACGAGCCATCGCGGCGAATCATGGCGCACCCCCGATGCCGTACGGGCCGAAATAGCGAAAGCCACGGGGTCGGAGAGCACCGAGTAGCTACCTGAGGGCTGGGCGCACTGTCCTCGCATCAGGCCGCCTCGGCCTCAAAATGCATCTGCGCCCGGTCCAGGAAGTCATCCGGATCCCGCCCCTGCGCAGCCAGCAAGTGCAGCACATCTGCAATCAGGTCAGTCGCCGCTTCCTCCAGCGCTGCGCTGCTGCGGACTGCTGTTCGCCGGTACTGCTCCAGCAGGGCCGCAGCCCGCTGGACCCGGCGGCACTGGGGCGCGGGCTCCAACGAGAGTTCGCACCAGACCGCCTTGCCCGTGGCGGTGAGAACCGTGCCCCAGTCCACGGCCAGCCCTGCGAGCAGATGGAGACCCCGGCCGCACTCGGCATCACAGGCCGCCTGCGTGCGGGTCGGCACTGCATGGCTCTTGTCGTGGAGCTCCAAACGCAACCGGTCACCTGACGCCTGAAGGACAAGCGTCGCGGCGGCACCCTCACCGACATGCTTGGCGACGTTGGCAGCCAGCTCCGAAGCGACCAGCTGCACCTCGTCCGCCACCGCGCCGAGCCCCCACAACCCGAGTTGGGTCCGGACGGCTTTTCTCAGCATCCACAGCTCCGAAGCGGCGGCCTCGAACGGAAGGACGCAGCGGAGTTGGGGTTGGACGCGTTCCTTGCTGGACATGGCGAGACTCCCTCCCGCGCCACGGCAGCGCTGCGCCTGCCGTATCCGTACGGCTGCACTGCGTGGCGTTCCGGTTACAAGAATGACAGCAAGAAGTCTCGCTATGTAACTTCTCACGAGAATCCATCGAGTGAATCTGGTGGTACATCAACTTCCGTGCTGCCTAGCCTGATTGCGGTCGCGGGCAGAGAGCCCACGCGACCGGGGAGGAAGCCGCATGTCCGAGAGGGCCACTACGCGCCGACGCCAGCTCGGAGCGATGCTGCGCAAACTGCGGGCGCGCAAAGGGCTGACGCTGGAAGAGTCCGGCAGGCTCGTCGGAGTTTCCAAGGCGACTGTCAGCCGGTACGAAACGCAGGCCGGGCCAGTGCGGTGGATCGTCGCCGATGCCCTGTGCCGTGCGTACGAGGCGAGCGCGGCGGAACATGCCGCGGTCGTCGGTCTTGCCAAGGATGCCAAGCAGCAGGGCTGGTGGAGCTCGTTCGCGGACTCGATCCCGGAGACCATGAACCTTCTGCTCACGCTGGAAGACGAAGCCGTCCGGGAGGACCACTTCTCCTGCGTGTACGTTCCGGGGCTTCTCCAGACGCGCGCCTACACCAGCGCCATTCAGCAGGCCAATGAACTGCGGCGGGCGCCTGAGGACATCGAGCGGCTAGTGGACATCCGTATGAAGCGGCAGGAGATCCTGAGCCGGACGAAGCCGCCTCACCTGTGGGCCATCCTCGACGAGTCCGTCATCCGGCGCGTTGTCGGCTCTCCCAAAGTCATGCGTGAGCAGCTCAGCCACCTGCTCGAAGCGAACAGCTCCCGCCACATCACGCTGCAGGTGCTGCCCTTCGCCAAGGGTGCGCACACGGCGGCGCTGGGCAGCTTCGTCATCATCGGCGGCCAGGAGCCGTCCCTCGATGTCGTCTACGTCGACCTCCACATCGGCTCGCTGTTCATGGAGAAGGACGTAGAACTGGAGCGTTACAGGCTTGCGTTCGACTACCTCCGCGCACAAGCGTTGGACATGGCCGCTTCATCGGCCTTGATCGAGCGCGTACGCGAGGAGATGCAGTGAAACCGGAGACCGCCCCTGTTCAACAGCCCACCTGGTTCAAGTCGTCGTACAGCGGGGGCAACGAGACCGAGTGCGTCGAGGCCGCGTTCGTTGCCCCCGGCACCGCCATACGTGACTCCAAGCACCCCCGAGGTCCCCACCTCACCTTCGCTGGCCCCACCTGGGAGGTCTTCGTGGAGGCACTGCGGAGAGAAGGATGGTCACGGTGAACGCCCGCAGATCGGATCTACAGGGTGCGGTGACGGGCCAAGACGTCCGCTGGGTGAAGTCCTCGTACAGCGGCGGCAGCGGTACGGAATGCGTCGAGGCCGCGTTCGCGGTGCCGGGCACGGCGATACGTGACTCAAAGCGGCCCACCTGGCCACACCTGCGGTTCTCAGACCGCGCCTGGGAAGTCTTCTTGTCAGCGCTGCGGGAAGAGTGGCGGTAGTCAGCACTGTCAGTCAGACCAACAGGGAGCTTTGATGAACCACGAGGACGTTCGCGCGAAGCCCTCACCCAACGGCGAATGGTTCAGGAGCAGCTACAGCAACGGATCGGGAGGGGAGTGCGTGGAGGCAGCGTTCCTCGCCCCCGGCACCGCCATACGCGACTCCAAGCGACCCACCGGCCCGCGCCTGCGGTTCTCCGACCCCACCTGGGCCGCCTTCGTCACCGCCGTCCGGGCGGACCGGATGCGGGCAGGCTGACGTCTCCCGTTAGCCTCGGAGTGGACAGTCCATAGAGGCGCAGGAGGCACAGCATGGCCAAGGTTCCGGCAGCAGCCATAGCCGCGGGTGGGCTCGTGGGTGGGTACGGGGTTGCCCGGTGGACCAAGAAGCGGCCGCTCGGTGGGGTGGCGCTGGCCGCCGCCGGGGCCGTGGCCGCGCGGGAGTGGCAGCGGACGGCCGGGACCAAGGCGGCCGTCGGGCTCACCACGGCCTACGTCGCCGCCTTCGCCGGGTCGCACCCCCTGGCCAAGAAGGTCGGCGCCTGGCCCTCCGTGTTCGCTGTGGCGGGTGGGGTTGCCGTGGCCTCCTGGGCCGTCACCAGGAAAAATGCCTAGCCGAGAACGGGAACCGTCTGAACGCGGGGAACGACTCGTACGTACGTAACACCGCACACTGCGACTCCCCGCAGGATGGACCGCTGGGTGCGTGGCCACGCAGAGCAGGGACAGGACTGCGGTCACGCGCCCAGCAGGGGAGAGACCGGGACAGGGATGCCCGCCGGGTGGCCCGCGCTCGCGCCGCCCGCACCCGCACCCGCACCCGCGCCCGCACCACGGCAACCCCCCGCATCCCAGCCCGCCAGGGCCCCGCACCCCACCCCCGCCCAAAAACGCGCCCCCCCTACCCCCCAACCCCCCGCGCCACCGCAAAGATCACCACCCCCGCCAGCGCCCCCACCACCGTCCCGTTGATCCGGATGAACTGGAGGTCGCGGCCGATGTGGGCCTCGATCTTCTTCGATGTGTCGTCCGCGTCCCAGGAGCGGACCGTGTCCGTGATCAGGGACGTGATCTCCGCGCGGTACGTGGAGACCACGTAGGCCGCCGCGTCCTGGACCCAGCCGTCCACCTTCGACTGGAGGCGGGTGTCCGTCGACAGGCGGGTGCCCAGGGACAGCAGGGACGCCCTCGCCCGCAGGCGCAGCTCGCTGCGCTCGTCTTCCGCCGCCGCAATGATCATCGCGCGGACGGAGGACCACGCCGAGGCGATCACGTCCTGGACCTCGGGGCGGGACAGCACGTCCGACTTCAGGCGCTCCACCCTCGCCCGCGTCTCCGTGTCCGACTGGAGGTCCGCCGCGAAGTCCGCCAGAAAGCGGTCCAGCGCCCCGCGCGCCGGGTGCGAGGGCATGTCCCGCATCTCCGTGACGAAGCGGAGCAGTTCCTTGTAGACCCGCTCGCCCACCTTTTTGTCCACGAAGCGGGGGGTCCAGCCGGGGGCGCCGCCCTGGACCGCGTCCATCACCGAGTCCCCGTGCAGCACCAGCCAGTCGTGCGCCCTCGCGCACACCAGGTCCACCACCCGGCGGTGGCCGCCGTCCGCGACCACCTTCTCCAGGGTCTTGCCGATGCCCGGGGCGATCTCCGCCGCGTCCGCCCGGCGGGTGATCGCCTCGCCCACCACCGCCTGGACGTCCGAGTCCCGCAGGACCGTGAGGGCGCCTCGCAGTGCCGTCGCCAGCTCTGACGTCACTCTGTCCGCGTGGGACGGCTCCGCCAGCCAGGTGCCTACCCGGGCGCCTATCCCGAGGGCGCCCAGCCTCGTACGTACTACCTCCGGGGAGAGGAAGTTCTCCCCTACGAACGAGCCCAGCGACTCCCCCAGCTGGTCCTTCTTGTTCGGGATGATCGCCGTGTGCGGGATCGGGACGCCCAGCGGGTGGCGGAACAGGGCCGTCACCGCGAACCAGTCCGCCAGCGCGCCCACCATCCCCGCCTCCGCCGCCGCCGCGACGTACGCCGCCCAGGAGCCCGCGCCGGAGCGGTCCGCCCAGGTGGCGAGGGCGAAGATCAAGGCCACCAGGAGCAGCAGGCCGGTCGCCGTGGCCTTCATCCGGCGCACGCCCCGGCGCTTCTCCTCGTCCGCCGCCGTGTACGAGAACGCGGACGTCAGGCCGGCGCCGGGCGCGGCCGCGGCCGACTCGCCGAGGCCACCTGGCCCGCCGCCGCCCGGCTCCCCCGCCCTGGCCGAATCAGTACGTTCCATTCGCTCCGCCCGTCCACGCGCACGCGCCACCCCGTACGCAATTGTCCCTACATGAGGGACTCCCGGGGCGCACGTCGAGTTCCCGTGGGAAGAGTGAACCCTCCTGGCGTGCCCAGCGGCGTGCCCTCAGCGCAGTTCCTCGCGGGGTGCGTCCCCGGCCTTCCGCTCAGCCGCCTTCCGCTGTTTGCGCTCCACCCCGATGCCGCCCATCAGGGCGAATCCCGTCACCGTCACCCGCGGTGAACCCGGGGTGCCCTCGCCCGTCGCCCTGTCGCCGAAGCCGCCCATCAGGCCGAAGCCGCGGACCCTCACCGTCAACTCGGGCGGGACCGTCACCCCCATACCGCCCATGACCGTGAAGCAGCGGATCACCGTTTCTGCGGACTCGAAACGGGCCTCGCGCAGGTCGATCTCGCCGCCGCCCCACATGGCGAACGCGGTGAACGTCCGGCCGACCGTCCATGTACCCCTGCGGCCGAACCCGCCCCAGAAGGCGAAGGCGCCTCGCGAGGTCGCCGTGCCGCCGATCCTCGACGGCCAGTCGAGCTCCGCAGAAGACGAGGAAGCCGAAGAGGCGGCCGTGGAAGGGGCCGGTGTGCGCACGCCCGGTGCCGGCAGATCCCGTACCAGCGGCGCCAACTCCCCGTGCGTACGCGCCTTGTACGCCGCCTCCAGGCGCTCCTCGAACTCCTCCATGTCGAGCCGGCCCTCGGCCACCGCGTCCCGCAGCGCCTCGGCCACCCGCTCGCGTTCCGCGTCCGATGCCCGCATCTCGGGAAGACCCGCCCCCGAAGCCCCCGAAGGTCCACTCGTCATACCGCCAGCCTAATGAAGGCCCCGGTCGGCGTACATCCGAGCGATCACCGACTCGATGTCCGGCTCCCGCACCGACAGGTCCACCAGCGGATACCGCTCCGCGATCTTCGCCACCAGCGGCGCCGCCGACGCCGTGGCCGGGAACGCCAGCCACTGCCTCGGCCCCTCGACCTTCACCACGCGCGCGTCCACGAGGTCGATCGGCGCGAGCTCGCGCTCCAGGTCGACCACCAGGGTGCGCTCGCTGCCGCCGACCTCGTGCAGCCCGGCCAGCGCGCCGTCGTACACCAGACGGCCGTGGTCGATCACCATCACGCGCTTGCAGAGCTGTTCGATGTCGGTCAGGTCGTGGGTCGTCAGGAGCACGGTCGTGCCGAGCTCCGCGTTCAACTCCCCCAGGAAGGTGCGTACTTTGGCCTTGCTCACCACGTCCAGACCGATGGTCGGCTCGTCCAGATACAGCACCTCCGGGTCGTGCAGGAGGGCCGCCGCGATGTCGCCCCGCATCCGCTGGCCCAGCGAGAGCTGGCGTACGGGCACGTCCAACAGCTCGCCCAGGTCGAGGAGTTCGACACAGCGGTCCAGGTTCTCGCGGAAGCGGGCGTCCGGGATGCGGTACATGCGGTGGGCCAGGCGGTACGAGTCGTACAGCGGCAGGTCCCACCAGAGCGTGGTGCGCTGGCCGAAGACCACGCCGATACGGCGGGCCAGACGGGTGCGCTCGCGCGAGGGGTCCAGGCCCGCCACCCTCACCCGGCCGCCGCTCGGGGTCAGGATGCCGGTGAGCATCTTGATGGTGGTGGACTTCCCGGCGCCGTTGGGGCCGATGTAGCCGACCATCTCGCCGCGCGGCACCGAGAAGGTGATCCCGTCGACCGCCCTGACCTGCTTGCGCTCGCGCCGCAGCCGCCGCCCGTTCTTGCGGCGCACCTCGAAGACCTTCTCCACGCCGTCGAGTCGGATCACATCACCCATGGTTGCCTCCCGTCAGCTTCCCGTACTCCGGTACGCGCGCACGCCCGCCCGCCACGCGACCCCCGCCAGCGCGCAGCAGCCCGCCGCCACCAGCGGCGGCGTGAACGCCAGCCAGCCCGGCAGGTCCAGCGGGTACGGCCGGCCCAGCACGTACATCGCGGGCAGCCAGTTCACGAAGGCCAGCGGGACCACGAAGGTCACGCCGCGCACCATGTCCTTGGCGAAGACCGTCGGCGGGTACTGGAGCATCTGGTTCCCGCCGTACGTGAAGGAGTTCTGCACCTCGGAGGCGTCCTGCGCGAAGAACTGGAACGCCCCGCCCGCCACGAACACCGCCGAGAAGATCGCCGCGCCGCTCAGCAGCATCAGCGGGATCATCAGCGCCCGCAGCGGCGTCCAGTGGACGTCGAGCGCCGGCAGCGCGTAGCCGAGGACGAGGAGCCCCTGGGTGATCCGGCCCAGGCGGCGCAGCGCGAACCGGTCCGCCGCGACCTGGGCGAGCACCGGCACCGGGCGCACCAGCAGCGTGTCGAGCGTGCCGTCGCGCACCCGGCGGCCGAGCCGGTCCATCGACCCCATCACCAGGTCCGCGAGCCCGAACGCGGCGCCCGACGCGCCGTACAGGAAAGCCACTTCGGGCAGCGTGTAGCCGCCCAGCGCGTCGATGTGCGAGAACATCAGCAGGATCGCCACGAAGTCGAGCCCGGTGGCCAGGAAGTTGCCGAGCGCCGTCATCAGGAAGGACGCCCGGTAGGCCAGCGTGGAGCGGATCCACATCGCCGCGATCAGGCGGTACGCGCGGATGCCCTCGGCGGCGCCGCGCAGCCGTCCGGCCGGCGCCTCGTGCCGGGGTTCGCGGGCCGCCGCCCCGGCCACCCCGCCGGCCACCGTCTCAGCCACCCTGCACCACCACCCGCCGCGTCGCCGCCGCCTGGAGCAGGCGTCCGATGCCGAGCAGCAGCGCGGCCCAGCCGAGCTGGAAACCGTACGCCCGCACCAGGCCCCAGCCCGTGTGGCGGCCGAGCAGGACGTCGGCCGGGATCTGGAGCAGCGCCGACCAGGGCAGCGCCCGGGCCACCTCGCCGAGGGCGCCCGGGAAGACGTTGAGCGGCAGCAGCATCCCGGAGAAGAAGATCCCGCCGAGCCAGGCCATCTGGGCCATGCCCGCCCCGTCGAGCAGCCAGAACGCGGAGAGCGCCACCAGGTAGCGGATCGAGAAGCTGACGAGGACGCCGAGGAAGACGGCGAACAGGAACGCCAGCCACGTCCGCGGATCGGCGGGCAGCGCCAGGTCGAAGGCGAGCGCGCCGAACACCAGCGGCACCAGCCCGCGCCCCAGGAGGTGGAAGGCCGCCCGGCCCACGTCACCCGCCAGCCACCACAGTTGGAGGTCGGCGGGGCGGTACAGGTCGATCGCGATGTCACCCGTACGGATACGTTCGATGAGCTCGTCCTCGAAGCCGCCGCCCATCATCGCGACCGTCATGATGAGGGCCTGGCCCAGCCACACATAGGTCAGCGCCTCGGCCTGGTCGTAGCCGCCCAGGCGAGGGCGGACGCTCCACAGGGCCATATAGGTGTACGCCATGACCGCGCCGAAGACGGTATTGGTGAACACCCCTGCCGCCGTGGCGATCCGGTACGTCGTATGGCGCCGGAACCCACCCGCGGCAACGACCGCGTAGAGCCGCACCCCACACCTCCCCGTCCGGTCCGTGTATGAAGGGGCCACGCCCGACCGTGCCCGACAGCGCCCGAGCACCGCACCGCGCGCGTGCGCGTCACCGTACGCAGAGCCGGGGCACCGAAGCGCCCGACCCTAGTGCCGTCCGGCGTCCACCGCGACGGCTTTTCCACGGCCGGACGTGCAATATGGGCGTACATCGCGAATCACCCGATACAGCGCAGTGGCGAGAGAGACATGAGCGACGACGAGCAGCCACCCCGGCCCCCTCAGGGCTGGGCCCCTCGGGACCTCAGCGCCATCGGCCCGGAGGCCCCCGCCGCCCCGGGCGGCGACGCGGAGGGCCCGGGCGAGGAGACCGGCAAGGGCAAGAGGAAGCGGCCCGAGCGGACCGGCTGGCGGCGCACCATTCCCACCTGGCGGATGGTCCTCGGCACCGTCCTCGTCGTCGCCCTGCTGCTCATCGGCGGCTTCATCGCCGGCTACGCCCTCGTCCACATCCCGCCCGCCAACGCCACCGCGACCGCCCAGTCCAACGTCTTCCTGTACGCGGACGGCAGCCAGCTCGCCCGGGACGGCGAGATCAACCGCGAGAACGTCCGGCTCGCACAGATCCCCCTCACCGTCCAGCACACCGTGCTCGCCGCCGAGGACCGCGACTTCTACTCCGAACGGGCGGTCGACCCCAAGGCGATGGTCCGCGCCGCCTGGAACACCCTCACCGGCAAGGGCAAGCAGTCCGGCTCCACCATCACCCAGCAGTACGTGAAGAACTACTACCTGGGGCAGGAGCAGACGATCAGCCGCAAGGTGAAGGAGTTCTTCATCGCGATCAAGCTGAACCGCGAGGTCAGCAAGTCGGACATCCTGGAGGGCTACCTCAACACCAGCTACTTCGGCCGCAACGCCTACGGCATCCAGGCCGCCGCCCAGGCCTACTACGGCAAGGACATCGAGAAGGCGACCACTGCCGAGGGCGCCTATCTCGCCTCACTGCTCAACGCCCCCAGCGCGTACGACGTGGTGGCGCACCCGGAGAACAAGGCGAAGGCCGTGGCGCGCTGGAACTACGTGCTCGACGGCATGGTCAAGAAGAAGTGGATGACCCCGGCCGAGCGGGCCGCCGCCACCTTCCCCGTACCGGGCAAGGCGCGGCCCGCGGCCGGGATGGCCGGGCAGCGCGGCTATGTGGTCGAGGCGGTCAAGGACTATCTGACCGACAACAAGATCATCGATGAGAACACCCTGGCCAAGGGCGGCTACCGGATCACCACCACGCTCCAGAAGGCCAAGCAGGACGCGTTCGTCGCCGCCGTCGACGACAAGGTGATGTCCCAGGTCAGCGCCGACCGCAAGGTGGACCGCAACGTCCGGGTGGGCGGCGCCTCCATCGACCCGGACAGCGGCAAGGTGCTCGCGATGTACGGCGGCATCGACTACACCAAGCAGTACGTCAACAACGCGACGCGGCGCGACTACCAGGTCGGCTCGACCTTCAAGCCCTTCGTCTTCACCTCGGCCGTCGAGAACGCCTCCAAGACGCAGGACGGGCGCACGATCACCCCCAACACCATCTACGACGGCACCAACAAGCGCTTCGTACAAGGCTGGTCGGGGACCCCGTACAACCCCTCGAACGAGGACGACAGGTCGTACGGGCCGATCACCGTCCGGTCCGCCACCGACCTCTCGGTGAACGCGGTGTACGCGCAGATGGCCGTGGACGTCGGCCCCAGGAGCGTCCGCCGGACCGCCGTCGCCCTGGGCATCCCCGCCGACACGCCCGACATGCCCAACGGGCCGTCCATCGCGCTCGGCACCGCGACCGCCTCCGTCCTGGACATGACCGAGGCGTACGCCACGCTCGCCAACCACGGCAGGCACGGCACGTACACGATGGTCGAGTCCGTCACCAAGGACGGCGAGAAGGTGGATCTGCCCGCACAGGACGACAAGCAGACCGTCACCCGCGAGGCCGCCGACACCACCACCTCGATCCTCCAGAGCGTCGTGGAGGGCGGCACCGGTACGGCCGCGCAGGCCGCGGGCCGTACGGCCGCGGGCAAGACCGGCACCGCCGAGGACGACAAGGCGGCCTGGTTCGCGGGCTACACGCCCGATCTGGCCACCGTGGTCGCGGTGATGGGCCAGGACCCCGACACGGCCGCCCAGAAGCCGCTGTACGGCGCCCTCGGCCTGCCCCGGATGAACGGCGGCGGGCCGCCCGCGCAGGTGTGGGCGCAGTACACGGCGGGCGCGCTCAAGGACGCCGAGCCGCAGGACTTCGACCTCCAGCTCCAGGAGGGCGCGTCCGTGCCGCCGCCGGTCGAGACCCAGGCCCCCAACCCCAACACCCCGAACCCGCCGGGCCAGACCGAGGGCCAGGACCAGGGCCAGGACCAGGGGCAGACACAAGGACAGACCCAGGGCCAGACGCAGGGCGGGACGACCAACGGCGGCCCGACCACGGGCGGCACGACGACGGGCGGGACCACCGGGGGCACCACCGGAGCCACCACCGACGGAGGCACCACGACCGGCGGCACCACCGGCGGCCCGACCGACGGAGGCACCACCACGGGCGGCACCACCGACGGCGGCACCACCGGAGGAACCACGGACGGCGGGCCCACCAACGGCGGGACGACGGCGGGCACCGACGGCGGCGCCACCACGGGCGGCGCGACGACGGGGACGACGGCCGGGGGCGCCAACCGCCCGCGCCGCCCACCGCGTACGTAGGAGCGATACGGGTCAGTGGCCGGAGGTGGCCTTGAGGCCGACCACGGCCACCAGAAGCAGACAGACGAAGAAGATCCGGGCGGCGGTCGCGGGCTCACCGAGCACCACCATGCCGAGCACCGCCGCACCGGCCGCGCCGATGCCCACCCAGACGCCGTAGGCGGTACCGATGGGCAGGGTCTTGGCGGCCTGCGAGAGCAGCGTCATCGAGGCGACGATCCCGGCACCGGTGAAAAGACTGGGCAACAGCCGGGTGAACCCGTCGGTGTACTTCATCCCGATCGACCAGCCGACTTCGAGCAGACCGGCGACGAGCAGCAGAACCCAGGCCATGACAGACACCTCCGAGAGACGTACGCGCGCGTACGTCCGCACGCGCGGGGTGCGTCGTCTTGTCGTAACCCGGTACGACGCGTCTCGTCGGGGTGCCTCAACGCTAGCAAAAGACCGCGAAAGGGCAGCGAAAAGGGCTGGTGGCGAGGGCCACCAGCCCGTGGTCTGCGCGGTGGGAAGCAGGGTCAGAGATACAACCCGGTCGAGTCCTCCGACACCCGCTCCGAGGCGACGGCGTGCAGATCGCGCTCCCGCATCAGTACGTAGGCGATGCCGCGCACCTCGACCTCGGCACGCTCCTCGGGGTCGTACAGCACCCGGTCGCCCGCCTCGACCGTCCGGACGTTCTGCCCGACCGCGACCACCTCGGCCCAGGCCAGCCTCTTGCCGACGGCGGCGGTCGCCGGGATGAGGATGCCACCGCCGGAGCGCCGTTCGCCCTCGGGTGTGTCGGACCGGACCAGCACGCGGTCGTGGAGCATCCGGATGGGCAGCTTGTCGTGGGTGTTCTGGCTCACGGACCGAACCTACCTGTCCCGACCCACGTCGTATGCCGAAGGGCCGGGGAGAAGCAGGACGAGAAGGCGGCGGTCAGTCCCGGCGCTTCTTGGCCGACGACATGGCGAGCAGCCCGACGAGACCGAGGGCGAGGAGCGCGACCGGCACGATGCGCTCGACACGGGGCGCGCCGTCCTCGTTCACGAACTGGGCCTTCACGTCCGAGACGGTCCGGTTCACGGCGACGAAAGCCCGGCCCGCGGTGCGGTCCACGGCCGAGGCGACCCTGGCCTTCGCGTCGCCGACGATCGTCCCCGGGTGCAGCCGCACGCCGATCTCGTCGAGCGTCACCGCGAGCTGGTCCCGGCGGCTCCTGATGTCCGCCTCGATCTGCGCAGGGGTCCTGGCTTCCGACACTGCGCCGCCTCCGTCGTTTTATGGGGTACGGGGTGTTGTACAGGGTGTTCCGTGGTGTTCCGTCATCGACAGTCTGTCAGCTCTACCGCCGATGCACTGTCACAGGCCCCCATTAGGCTCTGCTGGAGTACGCCACACCCCCGTCCCTTCCGGAGGAAGATCCCATGAGCGAGCGACTCGTCCCCGGCGACACCGCCCCCGCCTTCACCCTGCCCGACGCGGACGGCAACGAGGTCTCGCTCGCGGACCACAAGGGCCGCAAGGTCATCGTGTACTTCTACCCGGCCGCCCTCACCCCCGGCTGCACCAAGCAGGCCTGCGACTTCACGGACAACCTCTCCGTCCTGGCCACCGCCGGCTACGACGTGATCGGCGTCTCCCCCGACAAGCCGGAGAAGCTCGCGAGGTTCCGCGAGCAGGAGTCCCTCAAGGTCACCCTGGTGGGCGACCCGTCGAAGGAGGTCCTGGAGGCGTACGGGGCGTACGGCGAGAAGAAGCTGTACGGCAAGACGGTGACCGGCGTCATCCGCTCCACGGTGATCGTGGACGAGGAGGGCAAGGTCGAGCGCGCGCTGTACAACGTGAAGGCGACGGGCCATGCCGCCAAGATCATCAAGGATCTGGGGATCTGAGGTCCGGGTTCCGCCGTGCGAAACGGTCCGTGCCGCGCTCTGTGCGGACGGGCCGTTCCACATTCCGGGTGCGACTGTCCGGAATCCGGGTCGTCACTCCGTAGGGGTCACCAACATGTGGCACACCAATCACAGGTGAGTCCGGCGCGCGGCGGCCCGCCCCGGCCTCGGCACGAGTCGCTTCAAGCGTCGAAGCCGGGCGCGTCCGGAGCGCACCGCGCCCACGACGAAAGCGGACGGGCACTGGCGACCTTTCCGAAACATGCCGCCCGGACAACAGGTCTCCACTTCATCGAGCCCTGACCGAAATCGGAGTGCCGTACATGTGCGTCGAGTGTGGCGACACCGGTGAGCGGCCGGGGCGACCGATCACCTTGCAGATCGACCACATCAATGGGGGCTGGCGGGACAACCGCCGGGAGGATCCGCGCTGTTCGTGCCCCGACTGCCACGCGATGACGGAGACGTGGTGTCGCCGGAAAGAGCCGACGCACCTCGCCGGACAGTCCGCTCTGCCCGTACACTGAACTCCGCCGATCGAGCAGCGCGACTGGCAGCAGGCGGCCTTGGCGGAACGGCAGACGCCTCGCATTTAGGGTGCGATGGGAGTAATCCCGTGAGGGTTCGAATCCCTCAGGCCGCACGGAGCATGAAATCGAAGGTCTGGCTCGCAGTTCCCGCGAGCCAGACCTTCACGCCTTGGCAGGCTCTCAGCCCAACAGCTCCCGCACCACCGGCACCAGCGCCCGGAACGCCTTGCCCCGGTGGCTGATCGCGTTCTTCTCCTCGGCCGTCAGCTCCGCGCACGTGCGCGTCTCGCCCTCCGGCTGGAGGATCGGGTCGTAGCCGAAGCCGCCCGTACCGGTGGGGGTGTGGCGGAGGGTGCCCAGGAGGCGGCCCTCCACGACCCGCTCGGTGCCGTCGGGGAGGGCCAGCGCCGCCGCGCAGGCGAAGTGGGCCGCGCGGTGTTCGTCCGCGATGTCGGAGAGCTGGGCCAGCAGCAGGTTCAGGTTGGCCCTGTCGTCGCCGTGGGTGCCGGACCAGCGGGCGGAGAAGATGCCGGGGGCGCCGTTCAGTACGTCCACGCACAGGCCCGAGTCGTCCGCGACCGCGGGCAGGCCGGTGGCCTGGGCCAGGGCGTGGGCCTTGAGGAGGGCGTTCTCGGCGAAGGTGACGCCGGTTTCCTTGACGTCGGGGATCTCGGGGTACGCGTCGGCGCCGACGAGGTCGTGGGGCAGTCCGGCGTCCGCGAGGATCGCGCGGAGTTCGGTGATTTTGCCGGCGTTGCGGGTGGCGAGGATCAGGCGGGTCATGCCCCCAGTATCGGGGGCGGGCCCGGCGTCACGGTGTGCAGACCTTGCCGACTTCCTTCGCCGCGTCCTTGACGGGGCTGATGTCCGGCGTGTTGTCGCCGTTCTTGATCGCTGAACGGACGTTCGCGACCGCCTTGTTGAGGTTGTCGACCGCCTTGGAGAGGTCGGCGTTGTCCGTCTTGTTCTTCAGCGACGACAGGTTCTTGTCGATGGCGTTGAGGGCCTGGTCCGCCTGCGTCGGGTTGTCGGTGGCGTTGGAAACGGCGCGGCCGAGGTCGTCGACGCTGGAGGCGATCGCGTCGGCGGTCTGGACGCAGTCGAGCGCCTTGCTGACCGCGCTGCACCCGACGGCGGCGGGCAGGGCGAGGGTGGCGGTGACGGCGGCGAGCGCGAGGGCGCGGCGGCTGCGGCGCATGGGCGGGTCCTCCCCGGGGTGTACGGACGGGCGTACGGTTCGGCCCGTACGCCCGTGTCGGTAGGGACGCCCGGAGCGGCCCTCTTGGTTGCCTCTTTACTCGCCGAGCGTGCGGCCGAGCGCCTCGACCTGGAGCGCCCCGAGGTCGGCGCAGCCGCCGGTGGCGAGGTCGAGCAGGGCGTTGAGCTCCTTGCGGTCGAACGGCTCGGCCTCGGCGGTGCCCTGGACCTCGACGAAGCGGCCGTCGCCGGTGCAGACGACGTTCATGTCGGTCTCGGCGCGGACGTCCTCCTCGTAGCAGAGGTCGAGGAGCGGGACGCCGTCGACGATGCCGACGGAGACGGCCGCGACCGTGCCGGTGAGGGGCTGGCGGTTGGCCTTGACCAGCTTCTTGGTCTGGGCCCAGCTGACGGCGTCGGCGAGGGCGACGTACGCGCCGGTGATGGCGGCGGTGCGGGTGCCGCCGTCGGCCTGCAGGACGTCGCAGTCGAGGACGATCGTGTTCTCGCCGAGGGCCTTGTAGTCGATGACGGCGCGGAGCGAGCGGCCGATCAGGCGGCTGATCTCGTGGGTGCGTCCGCCGATCTTGCCGCGTACGGATTCGCGGTCGCCGCGGGTGTTGGTGGAGCGCGGGAGCATCGAGTACTCGGCGGTCACCCAGCCCTCGCCGCTGCCCTTGCGCCAGCGGGGGACGCCTTCGGTGACGGAGGCGGTGCAGAAGACTTTGGTGTCGCCGAAGGAGATGAGGACGGAGCCCTCGGCGTGCTTGCTCCATCCGCGTTCGATGGTGACGGGGCGGAGCTGGTCGGGGGTGCGGCCGTCGATACGAGACATGCCCCCGAGCCTAGCTCGTGGGCGCCGGGGCCCCGGGCGGGGGCGGGGCACGCGAAAGGCATGCGAGAGGGCACGCGAGAGGGGCCCCTCCCGCGCCGGGAAGGGCCCCTCTCAAAGACTCGCGTCGCTTACATCATGTCTTCGATGTCCGCCGCGATCGGGTCGGCGTCGGTGCCGATGACGACCTGGATCGCGGTGCCCATCTTGACGACGCCGTGGGCGCCGGCGGCCTTCAGCGCGGCCTCGTCGACCTTGCTCGGGTCAATGACCTCGGTGCGGAGGCGGGTGATGCAGCCCTCGACCTCTTCGATGTTCTCGATACCGCCGAGCCCGGCGACGATCTTCTCAGCCTTGCTGGCCATGTCTGTCTCCCTGTTCTTTCAAAGAACGCTGTGGCGGCGCACCGCAGGTCCGGCCGACCGCAGTTCCGCTTTGTCACCGTAACGCACGTTTGGCCCAGTTACGCGAGCGGGCGTCCGCGCGCTGGCCAAGGATGACGATCACCGGCACCGCGCCCGTGCGGCCAGGCTCCGGACGATACCGCAACTGGTCTACACCAGTGCGCAACGCATCCCGGAACTGGCTTGTTCCAGCGGGGACGTACGGGACGGAGGGTCGCCCATGGGCGCGGACAGCGCGGCAGTGGACCGGCCGAAGTGGTGGAACGGCGCGTTCCAGAACCTCCAGAAGATGGGCCGCAGCCTCCAGTTGCCGATCGCCGTCCTGCCCGCGGCCGGCATCCTCAACCGGCTCGGCCAGCCCGACGTCTTCGGCAAGGACGGGCTCGGCTGGACCGACGTCGCCAAGGTCATGGCCGGTGCGGGCGGCGCGCTGCTCGACCCCAACATCGGGCTCCCGCTGCTGTTCTGCGTCGGCGTGGCCATCGGCATGGCCAAGAAGGCGGACGGCTCCACCGCGCTCGCCGCCGTGGCCGGATTCCTCGTCTACTACAACGTGCTGCGCCAGTTCCCCAAGGACTGCGCCGCCGGGGCGAAGGCGATCCCGGCGGGGTGCCAGGCGAACGACGGGACGGTCGCGGCCTTCACGTACCAGAACCCCGGGGTCTTCGGCGGCATCGTCATGGGCCTGCTCGCCGCCTGGTTCTGGCAGCGCTACCACCGGGTCAAGCTGGTCGACTGGCTCGGCTTCTTCAACGGCCGCCGGCTCGTCCCCATCATCATGTCGTTCGTCGCCATCACCTTCGCCGCGACCTGTCTGTGGATCTGGCCGCCGATCGGCGACGGCCTGGAGAGCTTCAGCGACTGGCTGGTGGGGCTCGACGCCTGGGGTTCGGGCATCTTCGGCGTCGCCAACCGCGCGCTGCTCGTCATCGGCCTGCACCAGTTCCTCAACGTGCCCATCTGGTTCCAGTTCGGCAGCTTCACCAAGCCGGACGGGACCGTGGTGCACGGTGACATCAGCATGTTCCTGGCGGGCGACCCGAACGCGGGCCAGTTCACCACCGGCTTCTTCCCGATCATGATGTTCGCGCTGCCCGCGGCCGCGCTGGCGATGACGCACTGCGCCAAGCCGCACCGCCGCAAGCAGGTGGGCGGTCTGATGCTGTCGGTCGGCCTGACGTCGTTCGTCACCGGCATCACCGAGCCGATCGAGTACTCGTTCCTCTTCATCGCCCCGCTGCTGTACGTGATCCACGCGATCCTCACCGGCGTCTCGATGGCGGTGAGCTGGGCGCTGGGCGTCAAGGACGGCTTCAGCTTCTCGGCCGGCCTGATCGACTACGTCATCAACTGGAACCTGGCGACGAAGCCGTGGCTGATCATTCCGATCGGTCTCGTATTCGCCGCCGTCTACTACGCGATCTTCCGGTTCGCGATCACCAAGTTCGATCTGCCGACTCCCGGGCGCGAGCCGGAGGAGCTGGAAGAGGAGATCGAGCGGGAGAACACGAAGTAATAACGGCGGGATAACCAAGCGGTTGTACGGCAGAGGCCTCGGACCCCAGGGTCCGGGGCCTTTGTCCGTCATGCCGGAATGTATGGCTCAGCACACAGAAATCGCAGGTTCCTTATCCAACCCTCACCGTGCTACAACTGGTCTACACCACTCAATGGTGTAGACCACGCGGGCTTAACCGCGTTCCCCCCTGAGACGCCGCCGTCCCCCCGTACTTTTCCATGTCCCCGGGCGGCGCCTTGCCAACTGGAGGAAGTTGATGAGTACGGCCACCGCTACGGCGGCGCCCGCGAAGAAGCGGGGTTCCGGTGTTTTCCAGGGTCTGCAGAAGATCGGCCGCAGCCTTCAGCTGCCGATCGCTGTTCTGCCGGCCGCAGGCATCATGGTCCGCCTCGGGCAGGACGACGTCTTCGGTAAGGACGGCCTCGGCTGGGACAAGGTTGCCGCCGTCTTCGGCAACGCGGGTGGCGCGATCACCGGCGCCCTGCCCCTGCTGTTCTGCATAGGCGTGGCCATCGGCTTCGCCAAGAAGTCCGACGGCTCCACCGCTCTGGCGGCCCTGGTCGGCTTCCTGGTCTACAGCAAGGTGCTGGAGGCGTTCCCGGTCACCGAAGCGGTGATCAAGGCGGGCAAGGACGACCCGGCGACGTTCAACAACCCGGGTGTCCTCGGCGGCATCATCATGGGCCTGCTGTCGGCGATGCTGTGGCAGCGGTACCACCGCAAGAAGCTGGTCGACTGGCTCGGCTTCTTCAACGGCCGCCGACTCGTCCCGATCATCATGGCCTTCGTCGGCGTCGTCGTCGGCGTCTTCTTCGGCCTGGTCTGGGAGCCCATCGGTGACGGGATCGCCGACTTCGGCAAGTGGATGACGGGCCTGGGCGCCGGGGGCGCCGGTCTGTTCGGCGCCATCAACCGCGGGCTGATCCCGATCGGCATGCACCAGTTCGTGAACACCGTGGCCTGGTTCCAGCTCGGTGACTTCACCAACTCCGCCGGCGAGGTCGTGCACGGCGACTACGGCCGCTTCCTGGCCGGGGACCCGTCCGCCGGTATGTTCATGTCCGGCTTCTTCCCGATCATGATGTTCGGCCTCCCGGCCGCCGCGCTCGCCATGGCGCACACCGCCCGCCCCGAGCGCCGCAAGGCCGTGCTCGGCATGATGATCTCGCTGGCGCTGACCTCCTTCGTGACCGGTGTGACCGAGCCGATCGAGTTCTCGTTCATGTTCATCGCGCCGCTGCTGTACGTGATCCACGCGGTGCTCACCGCTGTGTCCCTCGCGGTCACTTGGGCGCTCGGTGTCCACGCGGGCTTCAACTTCTCGGCCGGTCTGATCGACTACGCGCTGTACTGGAAGCTCGACACCAAGCCCTGGCTGATCATCCCGATCGGTCTCGTCTTCGCCGCGATCTACTACTTCGTCTTCCGCTTCGCGATCACGAAGTTCAACCTGATGACCCCGGGCCGTGAGCCCGAGGAGGAGATCGAGGACCTGACGAAGGCGTAAGCCTCACGGGTTGTACGGAAGGGCCCCCGCACCGAGTTGGTGCGGGGGCCCTTTCCCGTACCGACCGGCGGGATCAGACCTCGTACACCGCACCCGGCGCCGCCAGCTCCACCGGGCCCGTGTACGCCCCACGGGCATCCGTCAGGTTGACCTCGCCGTCCGTCCACGGCGGGATGTGGGTCAGGACCAGGCGGCCGGCCCCGGCGCGGGCGGCGTGTTCGCCGGCCTCGCGGCCGTTGAGGTGGAGGGCCGGGATGTCCTCCTTGCCGTGCGTGAAGGACGCCTCGCACAGGAAGAGGTCGGTGCCCTCGGCCAGCTCGTGCAGGGCCTCGCAGACGCCGGTGTCGCCCGAGTACGTGAGGGACCCGCCGCCGTGCTCGATGCGGATGCCGTACGCCTCGACGGGGTGGCAGACCCGCTCCGTACGGACCGCGAAGGGGCCGATGTCGAACGAGCCGGACTTCAGGGTGCGGAAGTCGAACACCTCGCTCATGGAGGAGCTGGACGGCGTGTCCGCGTACGCCGTGGTGAGCCGCTGCTCGGCGCCCTCCGGCGCGTACACCGGCAGGGGGGCGCAGCGTCCGCCCTCATGGCGGTAGTACCGGGCCACGAAGTAGCCGCACATGTCGATGCAGTGGTCGGCGTGCAGATGGCTGAGGAAGATCGCGTCGAGGTCGTAGAGACCGATGTGGCGCTGCAGCTCGCCCAGGGCGCCGTTGCCCATGTCGAGGAGCAGCCGGAAGCCGTCGGCCTCGACGAGGTAGCTCGAACAGGCCGATTCCGCGGACGGGAACGACCCGGAGCAGCCGACGACGGTGAGCTTCATGGAGCGTGAACCTCCGGGAGCGGCAAGGGAACGGGGAGGGCGGCGGGAGGTCGTGCGGTCCGTCGAGCGTAAGGCGCCGCACTGCCGGTCGCTCCTCAGTGGCAGGCCGTTGTGGGGGAACTCACCTGCGCTGTCACCGGTTCGGGCGGAGTGCGGGCGGAGCGCGCGCGGGGGGCGTGCCGCCGGGTAACGTCTGCGGTATGGACACGTCCTGGTGGCTCGCGGTGATCGCCGTGGTGGTGGTCGCGCTGGGGGCCGCGGTGGTCGACGGGCGGGGGCGCGGCCGACCGCGCCCGGCTCGGCCCGGAGGGCGCGTACGGCCGCCCGGGCGACCTGCCGGTCCGCGCCGGGCGCCCAAGCGGCGGCCTCAGCCGGGTGAGATCTGGTGGGCGGACGTGCCGTACGAGGACGGGCCGGGCTCGAAGGACCGGCCCTGTCTGGTGCTGTCGGTACGGGGGAACAGCGCGCTGGTCGCGAAGATCACCAGCAGGTTCCACGAGGAGCAGGCCGGGGTGATTCCGCTGCCGCCGGGCACGGTCGGGGACGCGCAGGGGCGGCCGAGCTTCCTGGAGACGGATGAGCTGCGCGATGTGGCGCTGTGGGAGTTCCGGCGGCGGGTGGGAGTGGTGGACCCTACGGTGTGGGACCAGGTGCGGTACTTGGCGTGACGCCGGTTGCCCCCACTCCGCCCCTTCCCGCTGTGACATGTGCGGCTCCGCCGCGTGGCCTCCGGGGGTGGGCGGGGGCTGAGATGGGTCTCCCGGGGCTACGCCCCCGGGCCCCGTTGCGGGGCCGCGCCCCTGCACGCCGGGGGCGCCGCCCCCCTCGGACCCGGTTTTGGCGGGGCCTGCGCCCCCGGACCCCTGGCGGGGGCTCCGCCCCCTGCACCCCGGTCCCGTGCGTCTGCGGGTTGTCTGTGGCTGGTCGCTCCCCCGAGTTCTCAGCTCCGCTCGAACAGGGGGCTCCCATCGCGGCGGAGCCGCACATGTCACAGCCCCGCGCCCCTGAAGGGGCGGGAGCTTCGCTCCCTGCCCCCGGCTCCTCAAGCGCCGGGGGCTGAAATGTGGCCGGGCCCCCTTCTGCCCGCCTTCAGGGGCGCGGGGAACTGCGCGACCAGCCCCCACCCATCCGCAGACAAACGCGGTCGGGGCCGCAGGCCCCGCTCAGGGGTCGGGGGGCGGAGCCCCCGGCAAGCAAGCCTCAACCCCCACCCACAGACAAACGCCAGGCCCAAAAAGGGGCACGGGGAACTGCGCGACCAGCCCCACCCACCCACAGACAAAGCACGGCCCCCGGGGCCCGGCCCGCAGCCCCGCAGGGCTACGCCCAGAGCTGCCCCTGCAGCATCTCGATCGCTTCCTCCGTCGTCTCCGCCGTATAGACGCCAGTCGACAGGTACTTCCAGCCGCCGTCCGCCACCACGAACACGATGTCGGCCGGTTCGCCCGCCTTGACCGCCTTCTTGCCCACACCGATCGCCGCGTGCAGCGCCGCGCCCGTGGAGACGCCCGCGAAGATGCCCTCCTCCTTGAGGAGTTCGCGGGTGCGGGTCACCGCGTCCGCCGAGCCGACCGAGAAACGGCTGGTCAGCACCGACGCGTCGTACAGCTCGGGGACGAAGCCCTCGTCGAGGTTGCGCAGGCCGTACACCAGGTCGTCGTAGCGCGGCTCGGCCGCGACGATCTGGATGCCGGGGACGCGCTCGCGGAGGTAGCGGCCGACGCCCATGAGCGTGCCCGTGGTGCCGAGGCCCGCCACGAAGTGGGTGATCGACGGGAGGTCGGCCAGAATCTCCGGGCCGGTCGTCGCGTAGTGCGCGCCCGCGTTGTCCGGGTTGCCGTACTGGTAGAGCATCACCCAGGACGGGTTCTCGGCGGCCAGCTCCTTCGCCACCCGTACCGCCGTGTTGGAGCCGCCCGCCGCCGGGGACGGGACGATCTCCGCGCCCCACATCTTCAGCAGGTCGCGGCGCTCCTGGGAGGTGTTCTCGGGCATCACGCAGACGATGCGGTAGCCCTTGAGCTTCGCCGCCATCGCCAGCGAGATGCCGGTGTTGCCGCTGGTCGGCTCCAGGATGGTGCAGCCGGGCGTCAACCGGCCCGCCTTCTCGGCCTGTTCGATCATGTGGAGCGCGGGGCGGTCCTTGACCGAGCCGGTCGGGTTGCGGTCCTCCAGCTTCGCCCAGATGCGGACGTCGTCCGACGGGGACAGCCTGGGGAGGCGGACCAGCGGGGTGTTGCCGACGGCGGCCAGCGCGGAGTCGTAGCGCATGACGGCGATCAGCCTCAGACCATGCCGCCGGCCACGGCCGGCAGGATCGTCACGCTGTCGCCGTCGGACAGCGCGGTGGTGATGCCCGCCAGGAAGCGGACGTCCTCGTCGTTGAGGTAGACGTTCACGAAGCGGCGCAGCTCGCCGCCGGCGGCCTCGTCGACCAGGCGCTCGCGGATGCCGTTGTGACGGGTCTCCAGGTCCTTGAAGAGCTCGTCGATGGTCGCCCCGCTGCCCTCGACGGCCTTGGCGCCGTCGGTGTAGGTGCGGAGGATGGTCGGGATGCGGACCTCGATGGCCATGGCGTGGGCTCCAGTCGGAAGGAGAGAAGACGAGAAGGGGAGAGGAAGGCAAGGGGCGCGCGGCTTCGCGCGGGTGCTGCGGAGGTACGGGTCGTACGTACGGACGTACGGGTCGTGCGCGGGCGGCCGTGGCTCAGGCGGCGGTGGCGCGCGGACACATCGCGCTCGCGAGGCGGCACAGGTCGACGTGCAGGCGCGCCACGAGCAGCGGGCTGCTCGGCTTCTCTTCGCTCACGTCGTGGGGAACCATGCGGTCATCGTATCGATTCCCGGTCCGCTTCCCGGAGTGTGATCTCGGATGGCGGACGCATTCCGCTCAGGATGCGGGCAGAGCCCGGCGGGGCGCGGGCGCCCCGCCGCGCGCCCCGCGTACGGCTCAGTACGCCTCAGTACGCCTCCACCACCGTGACCTCTTCCTCCTCGATCCTGCCGTCCACGATCCGGTACGAGCGGAACTGGAAGTCGCCGAGGCCGTCCGTGTCCGCCGTCGACACCAGGACGTAGTGGGCGCCGGGCTCGTTCGCGTACGTCACGTCGGTGCGCGAGGGGTACGCCTCGGTCGCCGTGTGCGAGTGGTAGACGATCACCGGCTCCTCGTCCCGGTCGTCCAGCTCGCGGTACAGCTTCAGCAGGTCCTGCGAGTCGAACTCGTAGAACGTGGGCGAGCGGGCCGCGTTCAGCATCGGGACGAACCGCTCGGGGCGGCCGGTGCCGGCCGGGCCGGCGACCACGCCGCACGCCTCGTCGGGGTGGTCGGCGCGGGCGTGCGCGACGATCTGGTCGTACAGGGCCTGGGTGAGGGTCAGCATGAGCGCAAGGATAAGCAGACAGGCCGTCCCGTACCGAGGAGTGGTACGGGACGGCCCGAATGGTGAGAACCGGCGGCTGCGCGGGCGCTACGAGCGCTTGGCGAACGCCTTGTTGTCGGGGTTGCGCGCCTTGAGGACCAGGTACGAGACGCCCAGGACCAGGCCCCACAGCGGGGCGCAGTACAGGGAGACCCGCGAGTCCTTGTCGACGCCCATCATCACGATGACCATGAGGATGAACAGCAGCGCGAACCAGCTGGTGTACGGGGCGCCCGGCGCCCGGAAGGTGGACTGGGGCAGCTCGCCGCGGTCGGCCTTGGCGCGGTAGCGGATCTGGCAGACCAGGATCATGATCCAGGCCCACATGCCGGAGATGGTGGCGAAGGAGACGACGTAGTCGAACGCCTTGCCCGGCGCCTTGTAGTTGATCCAGACGCCCACCAGCATCAGCGCGGCCGAGACCGTGGTGCCGATCAGCGGGGTGCCGCTCTTGGTCAGCTTGGTGAAGACCTTCGGGCCCTGGCCGTTGAGCGCGAGGTCGCGCAGCATGCGGCCGGTGGAGTACATGCCCGAGTTGCAGGAGGACAGGGCGGCCGTCAGGACCACGAAGTTGACGATCGCCGCGCCGACGCCGAGGCCCATCTTCTCGAAGGCCGCGACGAAGGGGCTCACGCCGGGCTGGAACTCGTGCCACGGGACGACCGAGAGGATCATGATCAGGGCGCCGATGTAGAAGACGGCGATGCGCCACGGCACGGTGTTGATGGCCTTGGGGAGCGTCTTCTCGGGGTCCTTGGACTCGCCCGCGGTGACGCCGACCAGCTCGACGGCGAGGAAGGCGAACATCACGATCTGCAGGGTCATCAGCGTGCCGCCGATGCCCTTGGGGAAGAAGCCGCCGTCGTTCCAGAGGTTGGCGACGGTGGCGGTGTCCGCGGCGTCCGAGAAGCCGACGGTGAGGATGCCGGCGCAGATGAGGATCATGCCGACGATGGCCGTCACCTTGACCATCGAGAACCAGAACTCCAGCTCACCGAAGAGCTTCACCGAGATCAGGTTCACCGCGTACAGGATGAGCGTGAAGACCAGCGCGTACAGCCATTGCGGGACGTCGTTGTGCGTCCAGAAGGCCATGTACTGGGCGGCCGCGGTGACTTCGGTGATGCCGGTGACGACCCAGAAGAGCCAGTAGGTCCAGCCGGTGACGAAGCCCCAGAACGGGCCGACGAACTCACGGGCGTACTCCGAGAAGGAGCCCGAGACCGGGCGGTACATCAGCAGCTCGCCCAGCGCCCGCATGATGAAGAAGATGACCAGGCCCGCGATGGCATAGGCCAGGATGAGGCTGGGGCCGGCCTTCGAGATGGCCTTGCCCGCGCCGAGGAAGAGCCCGGTGCCGATGGCTCCGCCGATCGCGATCATCTGGATCTGGCGGGCGCCGAGGGCCCGCTGGTATCCCTCGCCCTCGGCTGCGCCGTGGGCGGTCCCCACGGCCTCATTGCCGGAGCGGTCGTCCTGCTTGTCGACCTGCGCTGAGGTCATGGTGGTGCGCCTTTCTCCATGCTGACCCGCCCGCTTCGATGAGTGAAGCCGCGGATCAGGTCCTGATCCCCCCGGATGTGGATGGAGTGCCACCGGCGGTCAGCCGGCCGAAGCGCCCCCGGGAACATGGGTGGCGTCCCCGGGTGGTCGTGAAGATTTATCACGTCTTTACGGGTGATCCACTGGGGTCTCTGTGGCGCACACCACAGAGAAGACCGGACAAAGCGCGCAGGAAACCGCAAACCATGCCGTTGCGGTAATCGGATCGTTATGCGGATTTGAGCGTCCGCTGAGCGAACAGAGAGAAAACAGCCGTCTCAGGCCATCAGTGTCTCGACGAGCGTCTCCTGGAGCCCGCCGAGCCAGAGGTACGCCATCACCATCGGCTTGCGCGGGTCCTCGTCCGGCAGCCGGTACAGGTCGCCGCTCTCGTCCTCGTCGGTGACGTCCAGCCGGGTCCCGATGGTCAGACGCAGGTCGTTGAGCGCGCCCAGCCAGCGCCGGGAGTCGTCGGCGGACAGCTTGAGGACCGCCCCGCCGTCGCCCTGCGGGGTGAGCGAGTCGAGGGCGCGCACCACCGCGAGCGCGTCCTCGCGCTTGCGGGCGCGCAGGTCCTTCTCGGTGAAGCGGCGGAACTCGGCGGCGGAGGCGCGCAGTTCGTCGCTCTCTCCGCTGTCGTACGCGTCGGGGAAGAGCCGGGCAAGCGCCGGGTCGGCGGGCGGTTCGCTGGGGCCCTCGGCGAAGAGCGCGGCCAGCGGGTCCTCGCCCTCCATCGGCTCGTCGCCCGGGCCGATCAGCTCAAGGAGCTGTACGGACAGGGAGCGCAGGATGGCGATCTCGACCTCGTCGAGCGCGACGGCGGCGCCACCGCCGGGCAGCGCCTCGAAGTAGCCGGCCATCAGCCGCGGTCCTGGGTGAGCGTGGCCCACAGCCCGTAGCCGTGCATCGCCTGCACGTCGCGCTCCATCTCCTCGCGGCTGCCGCTGGAGACCACCGCCCGGCCCTTGTGGTGCACATCGAGCATCAGCTTGCGGGCCTTGTCCTTGGGGTAGCCGAAGTAGCTCTGGAAGACGTACTGGACGTAGCTCATGAGGTTGACCGGGTCGTTGTGGACGAGCGTCACCCACGGCACATCGGGTTCGGGGACGGCGAAGGTCTCCTCCGCCGACTCGGGGCGTTCGATCTCGACCGGGGCAACACTCACGTCTGTGGACGACCTTCGTCTTCTTTGCCGGGGGTCCGGGGGTTGTTCCCCGGGAAGCACAGCCTCACTTACCCAATGCTGCCACTCGGGGGCCGCAGTCGCACAAACGGGCCCCGAAATCGTCACTCTGACGCGAAGAGGAGTAACATCCGGCCCATGGCTGCTACTCCCGGGGGACGCTCCCCGGACCCCCGGCCGACCCGGTCGACAGCCGGAACGGAAAGGCGAGGTAACCGGTTGTGAACACTGCGGACCTTGGGCTGCCGGTGGACGTGCCGTCGACCGCGCTCTTCACGGACCAGTACGAGCTGACCATGCTCCAGGCGGCACTGCGCGCCGGGACGGCCGACCGGCGGTCGGTCTTCGAGGTCTTCACCCGGCGGCTGCCGGAGGGGCGCCGGTACGGCGTGGTGGGCGGGACCGGACGGGTCCTGGACGCCGTGGAGAACTTCCGCTTCGACCCGGCCGTCCTCGGCTTCCTGCGCGAGCGCGCGATCGTCGACGAGCCGACCCTGGAGTGGCTGGCCTCGTACCGCTTCTCGGGCGACATCTGGGGCTATCCCGAGGGCGAGGTCTACTTCCCGGGCTCGCCGATCCTGCGGGTCGAGGGCTCCTTCGCGGAGTGCGTGCTCCTGGAGACCGTGATCCTGTCGATCCTCAACCACGACTCGGCGATCGCCGCCGCCGCGTCCCGGATGTCCGCGGCCGCGGGCGGCCGGGCGCTGATCGAGATGGGCGCCCGGCGCACCCACGAGCTGGCCGCGGTGGCCTCGGCCCGGGCCGCGTACGTGGGCGGCTTCACCACCACCTCGGACCTGGCGGCCGGGTTCCGGTACGGCATCCCCACCGTCGGCACCAGTGCGCACGCCTTCACCCTGCTGCACGACAGTGAGCGGGACGCCTTCCGGGCCCAGGTGGACTCGCTGGGCCGGGGCACCACCCTTCTGGTGGACACCTACGACGTGGCCGAGGCGGTCCGTACCGCCGTGGAGATCGCGGGCCCCGAGCTCGGCGCGGTCCGGATCGACTCCGGGGACCTGCTGCTCGTCGCCCACCGGGTGCGCCAGCAGCTCGACGAGCTGGGTGCGACGAAGACGAGGATCGTGGTGACGTCCGACCTCGACGAGTACGCCATCGCCTCGCTGGCGGCCGCGCCCGTCGACGCGTACGGCGTCGGCACCCAGCTGGTCACCGGCAGCGGGCACCCCACCTGCTCCATGGTCTACAAGCTGGTCGCCCGCGCGCAGAGCGCGGACCCGAAGGCGCCGCTGGTGCCGGTGGCGAAGAAGTCGATGGGCGGCAAGACGTCGATCGGCGGCCGCAAGTGGGCGGCCCGGCGCACCGACGCCGACGGGATCGCGGAGGCCGAGGTCGTCGGCACCGGGCCGGTCCCGGACGGGCTGGCCGACCGGCAGCTGCTCGCCGAGCTGGTCAAGGGGGGCGTGGTGGTGGCCCGCGAGCCGCTGGACGCCGCCCGGGAGCGGCACATCGCGGCGCGCGGCACGCTGCCGATGTCCGCGATGCAGCTGTCGCGGGGAGAGCCGGTACTGCCCACGGAGTACGCGTAACGCCGCACGTCCGGGCCTTTGCACCCCAATTGCCCCCTGCCGGACCGGGGTCGGAGTCTCTACGCTCGTTGAACAGCCCCCTGACCGAAGGACAGCCGACATGCACCGCGCGTTGATCGTCGTAGACGTTCAGAACGACTTCTGCGAGGGCGGCAGCCTCGCGGTCACGGGTGGCTCCGACGTCGCCGCTGCCATCACCGACCTGATCGGCCAGGCCGCCGGGTCCGTGTACCGCCATGTGGTGGCCACCCGCGACCACCACGTCGACCCGGGCGACCACTTCTCGGCGCACCCCGACTTCCGGCACTCCTGGCCGGTGCACTGCGTGGCCGGGACGGAGGGCGTGGGCTTCCACCCGAACTTCGCCCCGGCGGTCGCCTGCGGCGCCATAGACGCGGTCTTCGACAAGGGCGCCCACGCGGCCGCGTACAGCGGCTTCGAGGGGCGCGACGAGAACGGCGTGGGCCTGGCGGAGTGGCTGCGCGCCCGGGAGGTCACCGAGGTCGACGTGGTCGGCATCGCCACGGACCACTGCGTGCGGGCGACGGCACTGGACGCGGTGCGGGCGGGCTTCGCCACGCACGTACTCCTCGACCTGACGGCCGGGGTGGCCGAGGAGAGCACCGAGCGGGCGCTGGAGGAGCTGCGGGCGGCGGGCGCGGAGCTGTCAGGCAAGCCGGTGTTCTGACCGGTGCTTCGCGTTGTCGCCCGGGTGCGGGCCGTCCTGGGCTGGTCGCGCCCACGCGGCGGAGCCGCACGATGTCACGGCCCCGCGCCCCTGAAGCGCCCTCACGGGCGCAGCAGCGCCCTTATCGGGTGCCAGAGCTCCTCGGCCTCCGGCTGCGGCGCGGTGCGCCACAGCAGGCCGTCCGGGTGGTGCAGGACCGCCGTGATCTCGTCCGGCGTGGGCGGCTGGGTGTTGCCGCGCAGATAGACCGCGCGCAGGCCCAGGTTCCGCAGCCGGGTGAGGGCGCGGGCCCGGTTGGCCGCATGGACCAGGACGCGCACCTGGCGGCCGTCCCCGGCGGGGCTGGGCAGCGTGAGCGCGACGACGACGCTGCCGTTCGGCAGCTTGCTGAAACCTCCGCCAGGCATGGCGTACCGCTCCCCCGTAAGACGTCGTGTCAATAAGGACTCGTAGGACGCACCTAAACACGATCGGCCGCCGCCCGCTAGAGGGCGACGGCCGATCATGGTTTGACCTGCGGTTTTTAGAACTACTTGGTCGACGGACCAACCTTCACGGTGATCGTCGAGCCGTCCTTGGGCTGCTGGACGATGGAGATCCGGGTGTTGGTGTCAGGAACCTGCACGCTTCCCGTGGGGTTCTCCTGGTACCAGTAGGTGCCCCGGTGGTCGTCGAACATCGGCACGCCCGCCTGCGGGCGGACCGTGGTCGCCACATCGGCCTTGTGCAGGGTGAGCGCGCCCGTCGGGTAGAAGCTGAACGCGGCGTCGAACGGCGTGATCTTGTTGCGCATCAGCGTGCCGTCCGCCCACTTCAGCGGCTTGGCGTGGGCGTCGACCGGCAGGATCTGGCCGTGGCCCGGGTGGACCGAGACGTTGTTGTCCTTCTGGGACAGGTCCCAGAGCCAGATGAGCAGACCGGGCTGGTACGCGTAGTGCTCCACCCAGGACGGGCGGGTCTTGGCGAAGCCGAAGTTGTACGGGCCGACCTTGAGGGTCTGGTCGTACGACACGTACTGACGGTTCTCCGCGATGTAGTACTGCGGGTAGTCGTTGGTGAACGACTCGCCGATGCGGGAGAAGTTCTTCGACGTCCAGCCGTTGTCGTCGCCCTCGCCACCGTCGGTGAAGAGCGCGGCGCCATCGGCGTTCACGGTGATCGCGTCGGCGGTGAAGCCCTTGCCGCCCGCGCCGCCGTCCGTGGCGTAGCGGAAGCGGAGGTCGATCTTCTTGCCCGCGAAGGCGTCCAGGTTGTACGAGAGCTTCTTGTACGCGCCCGACACGTCGGTCAGGGCCGGCTTGTCGCTGGGGTCGCGGCTGATCTGCTTGCCGTCGGCGGTGCCGTCGAGCGCGGTCCAGGTGGCGCCGCCGTCCGTGGAGGCCTCGGCGTACAGGAAGTCGTAGTCCAGCTCGATGTCCCACCAGCCCGAGAGGTCCAGGGAGGCCTTGGACTTGCCGGACAGGTCGACCGAGCGGGTCAGGGTGTTGTTGAGGTTGTCACCCATCCCGCTCCACCACTGCTTGGAGCCCTCGGCGGGCTTCACGATCGTGGTGGTGACGGGCTTCTTCGGCAGCTCGACGACGAGCGCCTGCTTGTCGTTGGTGTTGTACTCCGCCACACCGAGCTTGGTGGTCGAGTGCGTCGCGGCCTTGGCCGTGGCGTAGTTCAGCCAGCCCAGCTGGAGCTTGTCCCAGGCGGTCATGTCGCCCGGCATGTCGCCGATCGAGTCCTTGCCGGTGCCCAGCCAGGAGCCGGCCGACATCAGGGACCAGAAACCGACCGAGTTCTCGGCGGTGTTGGTGGTGTCGTAGAGGTCCGGCAGACCGAGGTCGTGGCCGTACTCGTGCGCGAAGACACCGAGGCCGCCGTTCTCCGGCTGCATCGTGTAGTCGCCGACCCAGATACCGGTGTCGCCGATCTGCGTGCCGCCGGCCTTGTTGCTCCCCGGGCCGGTCTTGCCCGCGTCCGTGCCGTAGGCGTACGAGCGGTGGGCCCACAGGGCGTCGGTCTTCTGCGCGCCGCCGCCGGCCGACTCGTCCTCGCCCGCGTGGACGATCTGGAAGTGGTCGATGTAGCCGTCGGGCTCGTTGAAGTTGCCGTCGTTGTCGAAGTCGTTGCGGTCCCACTGGTCGTACTGCGCCAGGGTCGCCTTGATCTGCTCCGTGGTCTGGCCCTTGGCCTTCTGGTCCGCGGCCCAGGCGTTGACGCCGTCACGGACCAGGTCCATCACGTTGGAGCAGTTGGTGGCGCCGCAGTAGTTCGAGCCGTAGCGGGCCTCGTTGGCCGGGACGCGCACCCAGTCGGTGACCGTGCCGTCGACCGAGTAGCGGCCCGAGGAGGTCTTCTCGTAGTACGTCTTCAGGGAGTGCTTCTGGGTGCCGTCGGCGTTCGTGCCGGTCCCGAAGTACAGGTCCTGGAAGTGCTCCCGGCTGTAGTCCTTCTGCCAGGCGGTGGAGTTGTCCTTGGCGCGGTCCGGCTGCTTGATGGTGTTGTGCGCCGGGCCGGCCGTGCCCCCGTACTTGAGGACCGCCGGCTTGGGGCCGGTCGGGCCGTCCGGGTCGAACATGGTCGTGCTGTCGATCTGGTCCCCGAAGTCCACCAGGACCGTGAAGATCTTGTCGGTCTTCTCGCGGCCGAGCTCGACGTACTTCTTGTCGTCGAGCTGGACGACCTTGGAGGCGCCGCGCTGCTGCACCTTCTTGTCGCCCGAGATGACCTTCTGCAGCGCCGCCTGGCGCTGCTGCTCCCGCTGCTTGGTGAACGGGCCCGGAATGTCGTCGATGTGCTTGGCCGAGCCGGTGCCCGGGTCCCGCCGCTCGACAGGTGCCGGGGCCTTGGTGTCGGCCTGGGCGGTGGCGAACGCGGAGCCTATCGCGCCGGTCGTGGCCAGGGCCACGAGTATGGCGGCAGCTCTGACCGCTCGTCTGTTGCTGGTCACTTGATGATGTCCTCCCCCGCGGCCGCAGGCACGGACCGGGGGTGAGGGGTCTGGTCTCCGGTGCGCGGCACGCGTCTCAAGTGACGACATTGGACCGGAGTTGCCAAAGAAAAGACAGATCTTGACTTGGGTCAGCCAATTACATTATGTAGAGCGGCACTTCCGCTATCCGAACGCTTCCGATGTGCTACCCAACCCGGACATCGGGTGCGCCTGTCTCGCCTGTCGGAACGCGGAATGACTCCGTGCGCCCCCTGTGCACCAGCACCGTGGGTTAGGTCACGCTTACCAACGGTTCCGTCAGGGCAAGCACCGTCGTAGAGTCGCTTGACAGTGCGATCCGGTTGCCCGGTCGAGAGACCCGCCCCATCCGATGCCTGCCCCCGAGGACGGATACCGCTATGCCGCGTCCGACTGCAGCACAGCTCGCCTACGGTTCGGCCACCGTCGTCTTCTCGACCGTAGCCATGATTCTTCTCTCCCAGACCGACTCGGGTGTCGGGGTGGGAGTGATAGTGCTGGCCGCGCTCCTGCTGGGGCTGCTGGTCGCCGTGACGGTCCCCATGCCGAAGGCGGCGCGCACGGTTCGTACGAACCGCGCCGCCGCCGTCGAGGAGAGCGCCGAGCCGGGGGTGCGCGTACCGGCCGACTCGGTACGGAGCTGACCCCTGCGCACCGAACCGGCCCCGGGTCAGGGGGCGGTCGAGACCACCACCGTCTTCCCTGCCTTGTCGTGCAGGCCCTGCTTGTAGGGCTTGTCCGTGAGGATCGTGATGATGAGGATGATCTGCCACAGACACGGACAGCACAGCAGGGCGGGCAGCCAGAGCACGGCTGTCCGGGCCAGGGCGGCGCTCGTGGTGGGCACGCTGCCGTCGTTGAGCATCGCGACCCGCAGGTTCAGCAGCTTCTTGCCGACCGTCTGACCGTCCCGCTTCAGCATGATGGTGTCGTACGCGAGATACGCCACGATACCGATGAGGTTCCAGGCGAGTCCGCTGCCGCTGTACGCCCGGCCGATGACGTCGGAGGTGTCTTCACCGCTCCTCGTCTGGTACACCCAGCGGTCCGAGGTCGCCCACTCCAGCACGCCGAGCGGGATCGCGATCAGCAGGGCGTCGATGATGCGGGCGAGCAGCCGCCGGCCGAAGTCGGCGAGCGGCGGCATCCCGCTGAGCGGATCGGGACCGCCGTACTGGTTTCCCCCGCCGTACGGGTCGTACGGCGGCGGGGTACTGCCATAGGGCGAACCGGGGGGCGGCGTGCCGTAGGGGCTTCCGGGGGGAGGGCTGCCGTACGGACCGCCGCCGGGGGGAGGGGCGCCGCTGCCCGGAGGTGGGCCGCCTCCGGGGGGCGGGTCCTGGCTCCAGCCGGGAGACCCGGACGGCCTCTTGAGGAACGGGTCGTTCTCGGGCGGCTCGTCCTCGGGCGGCCGGCCGGGGGGCGGTTCGTTGCTCATGTCCGCAGTGCACCGCGCGGGGTGGGGCCCCGCAACGGTACGGGGCCCGTTCGGGGTACGGGCGACGGCCGGCCCCGGCGTCAGGTGCCCGCGACGAAGGTGCGGGCCGCCTTGTCGTGCCAGCACTGGCGCCACGGGCGGTCGAACAGGCACCACACGACGTTGACCACGCCGACGGCGAGCACGCCGAGGACGCCGTAGACCAGCCAGCGGCGCAGGGCCGCGCCGAAGGCCGGCGGCTCGTGCGACTCCAGGTCGCGCACCTGGACCCGCAGCAGCCGCTTGCCCAGCGTGCGGCCCCACTTGGCGGTGGGCAGCGCCTCGTAGAGCAGACCGAGGAGCAGGAAGGCGCCGAGCACGATCGCGAGATAGCCCGCGGTGGTGCCGTCCAGGAGGTAGACCGTCACCGTCTCGCCGGACAGCTTCGCGGCGTCGATCTTCGCCTGGATGTGGTCCGCGCCCTTGATCCAGAGCGGCAGGGCGAGCCCGGCGACGACCCCGCCGAGCACCACGGTGTCCACCAGCCGGGCGGCAAGGCGCCGCCCGAGACCGGCGGGCCGGGCCGCGGCCTGCGCCCGCGCGGCCCGCAGGAACGGGTCTTCCACGGGCGGCTTCCACGGCACCACGGGCTCTCCGGGCCCCGAGCGCTCCTCGGGCCGCGCCAGCTGGTGCACCTGCTGCGCCCAGGACGCGGAGCCCCCGCCGGCCCCGGTGGTGACGGGCGAGGAGGGCGTGGCGGCCTGCTGCGGTACGGAGGGCGGCGCGGCGGACTGCTGCTGTACGGGGGTGGGCTGCTGCGGGGCGACCGGCGGCGAGGGCAGCGCGGCCCGGGCGGGCGCGGGCTGGTCGGCCGCCGGGGCCCCCTGCGGGTCGGCCACGCGCGGGTCGCCCCCGGCGCGCGGGTCCCCGGGCCACTGCCGGCCCGGCAACGGCTGCGCGGGCAGCGACTGCACCGGCACCGGCGCACCCGACGGGTCCTGGCCGCGTCCCTGGCCCGGCGGGACGGGGGCCGGGTCGGCGGGCAACGGCACGGCGGCCCCGGCCCGCTCGGACGCCGGCCCGGCGGGCAGCGGAAGCGGCTGGGGCACCTGCCCCTGCGCCGGATCCCCCGGCTGCCCCCACGAGACCCGCCGCGCCGCGTCGTCGCCGAAGCCCGACTGGTGGGAGGCGTCGGCGTACCAGGCCGGGGCCGGGTCGGGGCGGCTGCCGTGGAGGGGGGCGGGCCCGGGCTCGTCGAGGAAGACGGGGCCCGTCTCCTCCACGGCGGGCGCGGGCATCGGCATCGGCGGGGCCGAGGCGAGGGCGGGCGCCGCCGGGGCCGCACCGGCCGGCGGCACGGGCATGGCTTCGCCCTCGGCCGGGGCGGGCCGGCTCGTACCGGGCACCCAGGCGGCGCCGTTCCAGTACCGGACATATCCGGGGATGGACGGATCTGGATAGAAGCCTGCGAAGGGGGTTCCGTCGCCGGTTGCCGGGGTGGGGGCGCTCATCACGGTCCCGTATCTGCTCGTGGGCCTCGTCAATACAAGGGTCCACATCTACCAGACGGGCGACCGCCGCCGGGCGGGTCCGTCGGTACCGACCACTATCCGGTCAACCTGGAGCCGCGCCTCACCCACCCGGAGACCGGGCCACAGCCCCCGTCCGGGCCGTTTCCCCGGCCGCCGGAAAAATTTTCCGGAAGCCGCGTCATAGCAGCGCCCCAGCCCGCTCTCACCTGGTACGGCCCGATCCCGGGCTCGTACGCGGAGAGGAAAGGCACTGTCATGCACACCGTGGTGGAACGCGAGCTGGAGCTCAACCTGGTGCTGTCGCCCGAGCGCAGCATCCCGGTCCCGGCCCGGCTGACCTATCGCACGGACGACCCGTACGCCGTGCACATCACCTTCCACATCGGCACCGACCACCCCGTCGACTGGACGTTCGCCCGTGAGCTGCTCGTCGAGGGGGTGTTCCGGCCGTGCGGCCACGGCGACGTCCGGATCTGGCCCACCAAGGTGGACGGGCGCAGCGTGATCCTGATGGCGCTCAGCTCGCCGGACGGCGACGCGCTCCTGGAGGCGCCGTCCGCCCAGGTGTCGGCGTGGCTGGAGCGGACGCTGCGGGTGGTCCCTCCGGGTTCTGAGACCGGGCAGCTAGGCATCGACGACGGCCTCGCCGAGCTGCTCGCGCCCACGACCGGCCGCGCGACCGGCCGCAGCCGCGCCGAGGAGCTGTACCTGAACGACCCGTGGCCCTCGGACGAGTCCCGGCCGGAGGAAGGCGCGTGACGGGAGGGGCCACAGGAGTAACGGTTGTTCAGAACAGTTTGCCGGGGTTCAGCAGCCCCAGCGGGTCGAAGGTGCGCTTGACCGCGCGCTGTATCTCCACGCCCACCGGGCCGAGTTCGCGGGCCAGCCACTCCTTCTTGAGCACGCCCACGCCGTGCTCGCCGGTGATGGTGCCGCCCAGCTCCAGACCGAGCGCCATGATCTCGTCGAAGGACTCCCGGGCCCGCCGCGACTCGTCCTCGTCGGCGGCGTCGAAGCAGACGACCGGGTGGGTGTTGCCGTCCCCGGCGTGCGCGCAGACGCCGATGGTCAGGTCGTACTTGGCGGCGATCGCCGTGGTCCCCTCCAGCATCGCGGCGAGCCGGGAGCGCGGGACGCAGACGTCGTCGATCATCGTGGCCGGCCTGACGGTCTCCAGCGCCGGGAGCGCCAACCGCCTTGCCTGGAGCAGCAGTTCGGACTCGGCGGCCGACTCGGCCGGGACCACCTGGACGGCCCCGGCTGCGGTGCACAGCTCCCCCACGGCGGCCAGGTCGGCGGCGGGGTCGGGGGTGTCGAAGGCGGCGAGCAGCAGCGCCTCGGTGCTGTCCGGCAGACCCATGTTCGCCATGCGGTTGACCGCCCGTACGGTCGTACGGTCCATGAGTTCGAGCAGCGACGGCGTGTGACCGCGCTCCATGATCGCGCAGACCGCGTCGCAGGCGGCGGCCGCGGAGGGGAACTCGGCGGCGAGCACCAGCTGCTCGGGCGGTGCGGGCCTGAGCGCGAGCACGGCCTTCACCACGATGCCGAGGCTGCCCTCGGAGCCGACGAAGAGCCGGGTCAGGTCGTATCCGGCGACGCCCTTGGCGGTGCGGCGGCCGGTCTCCAGGAGGCGGCCGTCCGCGAGGACCACGTCGAGGCCCAGGACGTACTCGGCGGTCACCCCGTACTTCACACAGCACAGCCCGCCGGACGCGGTGCCGATGTTCCCGCCGATGGTGCACTGCTCCCAACTGGACGGATCCGGCGGGTAGTAGAGCCCGTGTTCCATGACTTTCCGGGAGAGCACGGCGTTGACGACGCCGGGCTCGACGACCGCGACCCGGTCGACCGGGCTGATCTCCAGGATGCGGTCCATCCTGACCAGGGACAGCACGACGCATCCCTCGGTCGCGTTGGCGCCGCCCGACAGTCCGGTGCGGGCGCCCTGGGGCACCACCGGCACGCGCAGCTCGGTGGCGGTGCGCATCACGTGCTGGACCTGCTCGACCGTACGCGGCAGGACGACCACGGCCGGGGCCCCGGCGGCGCAGAAGCTCGCCATGTCGTGGGCGTAGGACGCGGTGACGTCCGGGTCGGTGATCAGCGCGTCGGCGGGCAGGCCCGCGCGCAGCCGTTCGAGGAGGGCGCCCGGCTCGGGGGCGGGCGTGGCGACGGGCTCGGCTCCATCGTTCATGATCCCAGCGTGGCACCCGGGGCCATCGGTGTGAACCCTGCGCGGCCCGGCGGGCGCGGGCGGGATGTGCTCTTCGTATGGACGCACAGTGATCGCCATGGAGACCGAACACGAATGGCCGCCGCACCGGCAGACCCTGACGCTGCCGCCGCCGCCGCGGCCGAGGCCGCTGGAGCCGGCCGGGCCGCCGCCCGCCCGCACCGCGCGCCGCACGATGATCGGCGCGGCGGTGGCCGCGCTGCTGACCGCCGGGGTCCTCGTGGTCCTGCCGCAGACCCGGATCGGCGGCGGCCACGACGCGCCGCCGCCCGCGCCGGGACCGGCCGCACGGGCGCTGACGGCCGTCGGGGCGGGGGCGCCCGCGGCGGCCGCCGATCTGACCGCGCTGATCGCGGACCGGCGGGCGTGGGTGCGCACGCACCCCTCGGACGACGCCTCCTGGGCGGTGCTCGGCTCCGCCTATCTGGGGCGCGGGCTGCGGGCGGCGGACTCCTCGTACTATCCGCGTGCCGAGTGGGCCCTGCGCCGCTCGCTGGCGGTCAGACCGGCCGCCCGGGGCAACGCGGACGCGCAGATCGGCCTGGCGGCGCTCGCCAACGCGCGGCACGACTACGGGGCCGCGCGGAAGCTGGCCGAGGAGGTCCGCCGGCGTGAGCCCAAGCGCTGGACGGTGTATCCGGCGCTGATCGACGCCTACGGGGGCCTCGGCGACCTCAAGGGCGCCGGCAAGTCCGTGGAGCGGCTGCTCGATCTGCGCGGCGGCTCGGTGGCGCTGGCCCGGGCGGGCGCGGTGTACCGGGAGCGGGGCTGGCGCGAGGACGCGGCGGCGACGCTGGCCGAGGCGGCCGCGTACGCCACGACGCCGGTCCAGAAGGCGGACTGCCTGCGGCAGTTGGGCGACCTGGCGTGGGACCGGGGCGAGCCGGCGGAGGCCCTCGCCCACCACTCGGCGGCGCTGCGCACGGATCCGGGCGGGCACGCGGCACTGGCCGGGAAGGCGCGGGCCGAGCTGGCGCTGGGCCGTACGGGGGCGGCTCGCCACGACTACGCGGCGGCGGTCGCGCGTCAGCCGCGCCCCGAGTATCTGTTGGAACTGGGCGAGTTGTACGAGTCGCTCGGGCTCGGCGTGGACGCCCGGGCCCAGTACGCGCGGCTGCGCGCGCGGGCCGCCTCGGACGGCGGACGCGGGGTGAGCGACGCGCTCGTCCTCGGCCGCTTCGAGGCGGACCACGGGGCGCCCGATCCGGCGGTGAAGCGCCTGCGCGCGGAGTGGCGGCGCGCGCCGAGCGCGGCGGTGGCGGATGCGCTGGGGTGGGCGCTGTACCGGGCCGGGGAGCCGGAGGAGGGGCTCGCCTTCGCGAAGAAGGCGGCGGAGAAGGGGGGCCGGAGCGCCCTGTTCTCCTATCACCGGGGGGTGCTGGAGCGGGAGCTCGGGCAGTCCGGTCCGGCGCGCCGCGATCTGGAGGAGGCGCTGCGGACGAATCCGTCCTTCTCGCCGCTGCTGGCGCCGAAGGCGCGGAAGTCTCTGAAGGGGTTGGGGGATCCGCCGGAGGGGGGTCCCAAGGACATGTATGGCTACGTGGCGGATCCGCCGGCGGAGTCGGGGCCCTCCGGCTCGGCGGCGTCCCCGTCGACGGGGACGGGGACGGGGACGGGCTCCGGCTCCGGCTCGGGGTCGGGGTCGGGGTCGTCCCCCCGGAAGCCGACGGGGTCGGGCTCGAAGCCGCCCAAGCGCCAGCAGTGAACCCCCCACCCCGCCTGTACCCGCTGTGCCATGTGCGGCTCCGCCGTGTGGCCTCCGGGGGTGGGTGGGGGGTGGTTCCCCCGGGGGCTACGCCCCGGACCCCCGTTGCGGGGCCTCCGCCCCCTGCACCCCTGGCGGCCCCTGCACCCCGCTTACGGGGGCTCCGCCCCGGACCGGCACAGAGGCGGGTAGGTTACCGGCGCCGCGCCCCTGCCCCCGCTACGGGCTCCGCCCCGGATCCAGCACAGGGGTGAGTGGGTTACCGAGGCCGCGCGCCCCCCGGACCCCGCTACGGGGCTCCGCCCCGGACCGGCACAGAGGTGAGTGGGTTACCGGGGCCGCGCCCCGCCCCCGCTACGGGGCTCCGCCCCTGGACCCCGTTCGGCTGCGGGTCGTCCGTGGCTGGTCGCGCAGTTCCCCGCGCCCCTGAGGGGAGGGCCTGCGGCCCCTGCCCCGCTCCAGCGCCGGAGGGTGAAATGGGGCCGCGCCCCGTTCTGCCTTCAGGGGCGCGGGGAACTGCGCGACCAGTCCCCACCGACCCGCAGACGAACGCCCGGCACCGAGAAACACTGCGGCCCCCTCGGGTCAGGTCCGAGGGGGCCGCAGTGTTCGACCGTAACTCAACTACCGCATCCGCACGGCAAGTTGCAGGTCACAGATTGCCCCGCTTCTCCTGCTCCCGCTCGATCGCCTCGAAGAGCGCCTTGAAGTTGCCCTTGCCGAAGCCCATCGAACCGTGGCGTTCGATCATTTCGAAGAAGACCGTCGGCCGATCCTGCACCGGCTTGGTGAAGATCTGGAGGAGGTAGCCGTCCTCGTCCCGGTCCACGAGGATCTTCAGCTCGCGCAGGGTCTCGACGGGCACCCGGGTCTCGCCCGCCCACTCTCCGAGGGTGTCGTAGTACGAGTCCGGCGTGTCCAGGAACGCGACGCCCGCCGCGCGCATCGCCCGTACCGTCGAGACGATGTCGTTCGTGGCGAGCGCGATGTGCTGGACGCCCGCGCCCCCGTAGAACTCCAGGTATTCGTCGATCTGCGACTTCTTCTTCGCGATCGCGGGCTCGTTGATCGGGAACTTGACCTTCAGCGTGCCGTCCGCGACCACCTTCGACATCAGCGCGCTGTACTCGGTCGCGATGTCGTCGCCCACGAACTCCTTCATGTTCGTGAAGCCCATGACGTTGTTGTAGAACGCCACCCACTCGTTCATCCTGCCGAGCTCGACGTTGCCCACGCAGTGGTCGATCGCCTGGAACGTGCGCTTGGCCGGCGGCTCGACGATCGGGTCGGCGGCGACGAAGCCGGGCAGGTACGGGCCGGAGTAGCCGGACCGGTCGACCAGGGTGTGGCGGGTCTTGCCGTACGTGGCGATCGCCGCGAGGACGACCGTGCCGTGCTCGTCCTTCAGCTCGTACGGCTCGGCCAGGCCGCTCGCGCCGTGCTCGGTGGCGTACTTGTACGCCGCACGCGCGTCCGGCACCTCGATGGCGAGGTCGACGACGCCGTCCCCGTGCTCGGCCACGTGGTCGTCGAGGAAGCGGCCGTGGTCGGTGGACGCCTTGATGACGGAGGTGAACACGAAACGGGCGGAGCCGTTCGTCAGGACGTACGAGGCGGTCTCGCGGCTGCCGTTCTCCGGGCCGGAGTACGCGACGAGCTTCATGCCGAAGGCGGTCGAGTAGTAGTGCGCGGCCTGCTTGGCGTTGCCCACGGCGAAGACGACCGCGTCCATTCCCTTCACCGGGAAGGGGTCGGCCTGCCGTGCGGTGTCGGGCGTGTGATCGATGGTCTCAGTCATAGCGGCAGGCTCCCCCCGTACTGCAAGGTGCGCAATAGTTTGTATTTGTGGTGGGCAATCTGACCAGCCGCAAGGCGGTGCGCACCCCCTTTCTGTACATCATGACCATCCGGAGTGACTCATGGCGATCGATCATCTGGACGGGCGGCTCATCGTGCTCCTGGCACGGGAGCCGCGTATCGGGGTCCTTGAGGCGTCCCGCAGGCTCGGCGTGGCGCGCGGCACCGTCCAGGCCCGGCTCGACCGGCTTCAGTCGAATGGAGTCATCCGGGGATTCGGCCCGGACGTCGACCCGGCCGCGCTCGGCTACCCGGTGACCGCCTTCGCGACCCTGGAGATCAAACAGGGCCAGGGCGCCGACGTACGGGCGCACTTGGCCACCGTGCCCGAGGTCCTGGAGCTGCACACCACCACCGGGCACGGCGACATGTTCTGCCGCCTGGTGGCCCGCTCCAACGCCGATCTCCAGCGGGTGATCGACCGGGTCGTCGGTTTTGATGGCATCGTCCGGGCCTCCACGGCGATCGTCATGGAGAACCCCGTTCCGCTGCGGATCATCCCGCTGGTGGAGCAGGCCGCGGAGGACTCCGTCAGAGGCTGAGGTCCAGAGCCCGAGGTCCAGAGCCCGAGGTGAGGTGGCGTGGAGTGAGCTTCTGGAGCTATCTGTCCAGTCGGCATCAGCAGCTGCTCACGGACGCCTTCCAGCACGCCAGCGTGGTCTTCCAGTGCATGGTGATCGCGACCGTCCTGGGCGTCCTGACCGGCGTCCTCACGTACCGCAGCGGCTGGGCGGGCGCGCTCGCCGTCACCTCCACGTCGATGATCCTCACCATCCCCTCCCTCGCCCTGATCGGTCTGCTGATCCCGCTGGTGGGGCTCGGGGTCGCGCCCACGGTCATCACGCTGACGCTGTACGGGCTGCTGCCGATCGTCCGCAACGCGATCGTCGGTCTGCGCGGAGTCGATCCTTCGCTCGTGGACGCGGCCATGGGCATCGGGATGTCGCGCCCGGCCCGGCTGCTCCGGGTCGAGCTGCCGCTGGCGTGGCCGCCGATCCTGACCGGGATCCGGGTGTCGACGCAGATGCTGATGGGCATCGCCGCGATCGCCGCGTACGCCTCGGGCCCGGGGCTCGGCAACGAGATCTTCCGCGGTATCGCCTCGCTCGGCAGCGCCAACGCGATCAACCAGGTGCTCGCGGGCACCCTCGGGATCGTCGTCCTCGCCCTGCTCTTCGACGCCGCGTACGTCCTGATCGGCCGACTGACCATCCCCAGGGGGATCCGTGCCTGAGCCGTCCGACGCCACCGCCGGAGCCCGGGCCGCCGCTTCCGGTGCCTCCATCGAGCTGGAGAACCTGACCAAGCGCTATCCGGGCAGCCCCGGCCCGGCCGTGGACAACGTCAGCATGGAGATCAAGGCGGGCGAGACCGTGATCTTCGTGGGGCCCTCGGGGTGCGGGAAGTCGACCACGCTCAAGATGATCAACCGGCTGATCGAACCGACATCCGGTCGCATCCGGATCAACGACGAGGACGTCACCGACATCGACCCGGTGAAGCTGCGCCGCAAGGTCGGGTACGCGATCCAGTCGTCCGGGCTCTTCCCGCACATGACGGTCGCCGAGAACATCGCGCTCGTACCGAAGATGGTCGGCTGGTCCAAGTCGAAGGTGAAGGACCGGGTGGAGGAGATGCTCGACCTGGTCGGGCTCGATCCGCGCGAGTTCCACGGGCGCTATCCGCGTCAGCTGTCCGGCGGACAGCAGCAGCGGGTGGGCGTGGCACGGGCGTTGGCGGCCGATCCGCCGGTTCTGCTGATGGACGAGCCGTTCGGCGCGGTCGACCCGATCACCCGCGACCACCTCCAGGACGAGCTCATCCGGCTCCAGCACGAGCTGCACAAGACCATCGTGTTCGTCACCCATGACTTCGACGAGGCGATCAAGCTGGGCGACCGGATCGCGGTGCTGCGCGAGCGGTCGCACATCGCCCAGTTCGACACCCCGGAGGCGATCCTCACCAACCCGGCCGACGACTTCGTCTCGGGGTTCGTGGGGGCGGGCGCGGCGCTGAAGCGGCTGAACCTGACGCGCGTACGGGACGTGGAGATGGCCGACGTGCCGACCGTCACCGTCGACGACCCGCTCCAGTCGATCTTCAACAAGCTGCGCGGCGGCCCGCACAACGAGCTCCTGATGCTGGACCGGCGCGGGCGCCCGTACAAATGGCTGCGGCGCGGCGACCTGATGCGGGCCAAGGGGTCGCTGGCGCGGGCCGGGCAGCTGGTGCACGACACGGTGACCCGGGACGCGACCCTGCACGACGCCCTGGAGGCGGTGCTCATCGACTCCGGCGGCCGGGTCGCGGTGACCGGGCGGCGCGGCGAGTACATCGGCGTCGTCGACATGGAGACCCTCATGAACTCCGTCCACGAGCTCCTGGAGGCCGACCGGCTGGCCGCCGTCGAGCACCAGCACGACCTGGAGGAGACCCGCCACCATCTGACCGAGCAGGAGCTGGAGGGTTCGGACGGCGGTGCGGACGTATGAGCACCGCACCCGGACGCCCGCCGGGCGAGCACGAGGCCGGCGGCCACGTCTTCCGCGACGAGGAGGCGGAGCCCGCCCCGGCGCCCGCGCCGCCGAGGCGCCGGATCACCTGGCAGAAGCTGGTGCTGCCGCCCGCGCTGGTCGCGGTGATCCTGCTGATCACCTTCGTCTGGATCACCAACGTCCAGCTGGACTCGATCGCGATGAACTCCCTCGACAACGGCAATGTCCGGCTCCGGCTCTGGCAGCACGTGAAGCTCACCGTCGTCTCCACCTTCTGGGTGCTGCTCGTGGCGATCCCGCTGGGCATCGCACTGACCCGGCGCGGGCTGAGCCGGGCCGCTCCCCTGGTCACGTCGGTCGCCAACATCGGCCAGGCGACCCCGGCGATCGGGCTCCTCGCCCTGCTGGTGATCTGGCTGGGCATCGGCCCCTCGACGGCGGTCATCGGCATGGTGATCTACGCGGTCCTCCCGGTGCTCTCCAACACGGTCGCGGGCCTCAAGGCGATCGAACCGCAGCTGGTGGAGGCCTCGCGCGGCATCGGCATGTCGGCGCTCGGCACCCTCGGCAAGGTCGAACTGCCGCTCGCGGTCCCGCTGATCCTCGCGGGCGTGCGCACGGCGCTCGTCCTGAACGTCGGCACGGCCACGCTGGCCACGTTCGGCGGCGGTGGCGGGCTCGGCGACCTGATCACCTCCGGGATCCAGACCCAGCGCATGCCGGTCCTGGTCCTCGGGTCGGTCCTCACGGTCGCGCTCGCCCTGCTGGTGGACTGGCTGGCCTCGCTGGCCGAGGTGGCGCTGGCCCCGCGCGGCCTGGAGGTGGGGTGATGCGCCGCGTACGTACGAGGTGGACGGCGGGGTGGGCGCGGGCGGCGGGCGCCCTCGTCCTGCTCTCGCTCCCGCCGGCCGGCTGCGGCCTCAAGAGCGGCTCGCCGATGGTGGACGACGTCCGGCCGGGCTCGGTGGGCCAGGGCCGCCCCCTCAAGGGGGCCTCCCTGACGGTCACTTCGAAGAACTTCAGCGAGAACATCATCCTCGGCCAGATGGCCGGTCTGGTCTTCAAGGCGGCCGGCGCGGACGTCGTCGACCGCACGAACCTGCCGGGCTCGATCAGCGCGCGCGAGGCGATCGTCAAGGGCGACGCGGACGCGATGTACGAGTACACCGGCACGGCCTGGATCACCTACCTCGGCCACAGCAAGCCCATCACCGACCCGCAGGCGCAGTGGCGGGCGGTGCGGGACGCGGACGTGAGGAACGGGGTGACCTGGCTGCCCCAGTCGACCCTCAACAACACGTACGCGCTGGCCATCAGCAAGCGGAACAACGCGAAGTACAAGCTCACCACGCTCTCGGACGTGGCCGCGCTGACGAAGACGGACCCTTCGGCGGTCTCGCTGTGTGTGGAGAACGAGTTCGCGTCCCGGAACGACGGGCTGCCGGGCATGGAGAAGGCGTACGGGATGTCCATCCCCGCCTCCAGGATCCAGAAGATGGACGCCGGGATCATCTACACCCAGGTGTCCAAGTCCAGCTCCTGTCTGCTGGGCGAGGTCTTCACGACGGACGGCCGGATCAAGGCGATGGACCTGGACGTCCTGACCGACGACCGGCACTTCTTCCCCAACTACAACGCGGCCCCGGAGCTGCACGCCCCGACGTTCGCCAAGTACCCGGCGATCGCGGCCCTGTTGAACCCGGTGAGCGCGAAGCTGACGACGCAGGTCGCGCAGGTCCTCAACGCCCGGGTGGACGTGGAGGGCCGCGATCCGCACGACGTGGCGAAGGAGTGGCTGGTGGAGCAGGGGTTCATTCGGAAGGGGTGAGGGGGCCGGGGGCCGGACCGCTGCGGGTGCCGGGATCGGGCCGCCGGGGCCTTCTTCGGACGCCGGGTCACAAAGAACCCCTTGCAAAGATCTAGATGCAAAGACGTTGATGCAAAGAAAGGCTTGCAACTAGTTCTTTGTATGTCTACGGTTGAGCCATGAGCGAGCACGACGACCCGAAGCCCGAAGCCGCGAAGCCCGAAGCTGCGCAGCCTGAAGCTGAAGTTGCGAAGCCTGAAGCTGCGAAGCCCGAGATCCCGAAGGGCGAGCCCCGCGAGCCCCGCGAGCGCACGCTCGACGCCCACTCCCTGCGGGGCCTGGCCCACCCCCTGCGGATCCGCCTGCTGGCGGCGCTGCGGCACGACGGCCCGGCCACCGCCTCCCAGCTGGGCGAACGGCTCGGCGAGTCCAGCGGCGCGACCAGCTACCACCTGCGCCAGCTCGCCGCGCACGGCTTCGTCGAGGACGCGCCCGAGCACGGCAAGGGCCGCGAGCGCTGGTGGCGGGCCACCCACGACGGCACCAGCTTCACCGAAGAGCTGCACCACGACCCCGACCCCGAGGTGCGCGGCGCCGTCAACCTGTTCATGCACGAGATCGCGACCATCCACACCCAGGAGCTCTCCACCTGGCTGGGCACCGCGAGCGACTGGCCCGACGAGTGGTCCACCAGCTCGGACATGAGCGACTTCACGCTCCGGCTGACCGCCGCGCAACTGCGCGAGCTCAACGAGAAGGCGCACGAGCTCATCGAGAGCTACCGCGGCCTCGCCCACACCGAGGCCGACGACACCGCCCAGGTCCGCGTCCACCTGCACGCTTTCCCGCGCAAGAGCCACTGACCCGTACCACGAGCAGCGAAGGGATCACGCACATGCTGCCCTCCACGCACCTCACCCTGCACGAAGCCCGCGCCACCGAACTCCGCCAGGCGGCGGCCGATCACGCGCTCATACCGCGCGACCGCCGCCGTATACGCGCTCAAGTCGGCCTGAGGCTGGTCGAGTTGGGCACTCGCCTCGCCCAGCCCCCCGCGCGCCACCGCACGCGTATCGCATGAGCGGCGACGGGGGGCACGCCGAGGAGGAGAGAGCACGTAAACGTACCGCCTTGGCGGCCGTCCTGACGGCCAACACCATTTCCACCGCAGGCAGTTCGCTGACCATGATCGGCGTCCCCTGGTTCGTTCTGGAGACCACCGGGAGCGCCGGGCGGGCCGGGGTGGTGGCCTTCTGCGCCACCCTGCCGATCGTGGTGGCCGCGCTGATCGGGGGCCCGGTCATCGACCGGCTGGGCCGGCGGCGGGTGAGCGTCGGCTCCGACCTGGTCTGCGCGCTCGCCGTCGGGGCCGTCCCGCTGCTGCACTTCGCGGGCGCGCTCCACTTCTGGCTGCTGTGCGCGCTGATGGCGCTCGAAGGCCTGGCCGTCACCCCCGGCCGGACCGCCCGTTACGTCCTGGTGCCCGACCTCGCCGAGCGCGCCGGTACGACTCTGGCCCGCGCCGCCAGCCTCTTCGACGCCGTGCAGCGCGGCGCCAGGATGGCGGGCGCCGCGCTCGCCGGGCTGCTGATCGCACTGGTCGGCGCGGAGACCGTACTGCTCCTGGACGCGGCGACGTTCGGCACGTCCGCGCTCCTCGTCGCCCTCGGCGTACGCGGCATCCGGGCGGCCGAGCCGGTACGGGACGCGGCGCCGGTCTCCCTCGCCACCTACCGGGCCGAACTCCGCGAGACGTACGCCTTCCTGCTGCGTGCCCGGCTGCTGCTCGCGGTCACCGTGATGGTCATGGTCACCAACGGCCTCGACCAGGGCTGGAACGCCGTCCTGCTGCCCGTGCACGCCGAACACGAACTCGGCGGCGCCACCCAACTCGGCCTGCTCACCGCCGCCTTCGGCGCGGGCGGGCTGCTCGGCGCGCTGCTGTACGGCGCGGTGGGCCACCGGTTCCCCCGGCGCGCGGTGTTCACCACCGCCTTCGTCCTGGCGGGCGCGCCGCGCTTCGTGGTCGCCGCACTGACCGGCTCGGCGCTGCCGCTCGCCGCCACGATGGCACTCGGCGGCCTCGCGGGCGGCATGCTCAACCCGATCCTGACGACGGTGACGTACGAACGAGTCCCCCAGGAGCTGCGCAGCCGGGTGTCCGGCGCGCTCACGGCCGGCTGCGAGCTGGCGATGCCGCTCGGCGGCCTCGGCGCGGGCCTCCTGGTGGACGGCGCGGGGGCGCGGGGCGCGCTGCTGGTGGTGGGCGCGGTATATCTGGCGACCACGCTGAGCCCGCTGGTGTTCCCGGCGTGGCGGGGGATGGACGCGCAAGTCGCGCAGCGGGGCGTGGAGTTGAGGGCCGAAACTGTGGGCACCGCACGCTGAGCAGCTGTGCCGGAGTCCGGTGCGGCACAGCGCCCCACAGGGGCGCGGGGAACTGCGCGACCAGCCGCTGACGGTCCGCGGCCGAAACACCGCGCTCCCGGCGGAGCGCCTAGCAGCTCGGTACGTCCCCGCCCTTGTCCAGCACCTTCAGCGCCGACACCGCGCCCGACAGGGTGGTGACGGGGATCAGCCGCAGCCCCTGCGGCAGCTCGGCGCGTGCGTCCGAGCACTCGGCCTTCGGCACGAGGAACACGGTCGCGCCGTCCCGCCGGGCCGCCCGCGTCTTGAGCGAGACGCCGCCGACCGCGCCGACGCTGCCGTCCGCGTCGATCGTGCCCGTACCGGCGATCGTACGGCCGCCGGTGAGCTCGCCGCCGGAGCCGTTGCCGTCGAGCTTGTCGACGATGCCGAGGGAGAAGAGCAGCCCGGCGCTGGGCCCGCCGACGTCGGCCAGGTTGAGGGTGACCTTGGCCTGGTGCGGACCGAGGTGGAGGTAGTTCAGCGCGGCCGCGGTGGCGCTGTCCTGCGACTCCTTCATCTCGGCCCGGTTGTGCTCGGTGATCTCCTTGTCGCTGCCGCCGCTCGGGTAGACCGAGTCGCGGGGCATGACGGCCTGGTCGGTACGGAACCAGGCGCGCACCACGTCGGCGATCCCGACCTCGGCGGACGGCCCGGTCGCCTCGATGGTCGTCATCCGCAGCTGCCCGGTGGTGTGCCGGGCGGGCCTGCCCTCGATGGTGATCACCGGGGTGCCCTTGTCGTCCCCGAGCACGTTCGCGGTCAGCCCCGGCTGCGCCACCGAGAACGGCAGCGGCGCGAAGCCGACGACGGCGAGCAGCGCGACGACGGGGGCCGAGCCGATGGCGAGGTTGCGGAGGCGTGAGTGACGGGGGTGCACGGATCCAATGTATCGGGGCGCGATCGGCTGCTTACCGGGGCTCCGCCCCGGGCCCCGTTCGCGGCGCCGCCGCTCGCGGGCTCCGCCCCCGCACCCCTGCTCCTCAATCGCCGGAGAGGCTGATTTCTACCGCAGCGCGTCCGCGACCTCCCGCGCCGCGTCCACGACCCTCGGGCCGACCCGCTCCGGCACCGCGTCCGCGAGCATCACCACGCCCACGCTGCCCTCTATCCCCGTGATCCCGACCAGCGGCGCGGCGGCGCCGCTCGCCCCGGCCTCCAGTTCGCCATGGGTGAGGGTGAAGCCGGGATCGACGAGGCCGCCGGCCTGGCGGGCGGAGAGGATGGCGCGGCCCGCCGCGCCCCGGTCGAGCGGGTGGCGGAACCCGGCCCGGTAGGCCACGTGGTAGTCGGTCCACGTCGGTTCGACGACGGCGACGGCGAGCGCGTCGGCCCCGTCGACCAGCGTGAGGTGCGCGGTCGCCCCGATGTCCTCGGCGAGCGAACGCAGTGCGGGCAGGGCCGCTTCCCGTACGAGGGGATGGACCTGCCGGCCGAGGCGCAGCACGCCGAGGCCGACCCGGGCGCGGCCGCCCAGATCACGTCGTACGAGAGCGTGCTGTTCCAGTGTGGCCAGCAGACGGTAGACCACCGTCCGGTTGACGCCGAGTTTGTTGGACAACTCGGTGACGGTCAGGCCGTGGTCGGTGTCGGCGAGCAGTTTGAGGACACGCAGTCCCCGGTCGAGCGTCTGAGAGGTCTCCGCGGTCACGACGCCCACTCCTTATGGTGAGTCGCGGCGGCTCCCCACGGGATCGCGGCACCGGTCCCATCGGCGACGCGCACAGAGGCCGCCGGCAGGCCATGGCACCGGCTGCGCTCCGCGGCGGCGCTGCCACGGGGCGTTTTGCATGGCGGGACAGTAGCGATCGGTCCCGCTCAGCGGAAGCCCTCGTCCAGAATCCGGGCGCGTACGTTGACGACCCGGGGCATTGCTCCTGGTTCAGGACCTAAGTCCAGGGTGCCCGGGACCTTGGCCACCGCAGGCGACTTTGCCTTCCCATTACGGTTGTGTCGCGCGAGGGGCGTCCATGGGGGCCGGCCCTCGCCGCCGCATCCCGTCCCCACGGAAAGGCGGGGCCCGGCGTCGCACCCGGGCCCCGCCGACGGCGCAAGGGCAGCCAACTCCCTTACGCAAAAACGTAGTTACCGGACAGGCGGAGTCACTTCATCCGCGTGGCCCACTCCTGCACCTTCTTGATCCGCTCCCGGAGCTGCCCGGCGGTCGCCTCGGCGCTCGGCGGTCCACCGCACACCCGCCGCAGCTCGGTGTGGATCACGCCGTGCGGCTTGCCGCTCTGGTGGACGTACGCGCCGACCATCGTGTTCAGCTGCTTGCGCAGCCCCAGCAGCTCCTTGTGGGAGACGACGGGCCGCCGCTCGGCGGGCATCTCCAGCAGGTCGGCCTGCTCGGCGGGCTTCTGCCGGCTGTGCGCGATCTGCCGGGCCTGCCGCTTCTGGAGCAGCAGCTGCACCTGGTCGGGTTCGAGGAGACCGGGGATACCGAGGTAGTCCTGCTCCTCCTCACTCCCCGGGTGCGCCTGCATACCGAACTCGGCGCCGTCGTACAGCACCCGGTCGAAGACGGCGTCGGACTCCAGCGCCTCGAAGGGCAGCATGTCCGGGTCGCCGGTGTCCTCGTCCTGCTGCTTCTCGGCCTCGGCGAGGAGCTTGTCCTCCTCGGCGTACGGGTCCTCCTCGCCGTCCTTCTTGGGCTTGTCGAGCACGTGGTCGCGCTCGACCTCCATCTCGGAGGCGAAGCTCAGCAGGGTCGGGATGGTCGGCACGAACACGGAGGCGGTCTCGCCGCGCCGCCGCGACCGTACGAAACGGCCGACCGCCTGGGCGAAGAAGAGGGGCGTGGAGATGGTGGTGGCGTACACGCCGACGGCGAGCCGGGGAACGTCGACGCCCTCGGACACCATCCGGACGGCGACCATCCACCGATCGTTGCTCGCGCTGAACTCGTCGATCTTCTTCGAGGCACCCGTGTCATCGGAAAGAACGACGGTGGCCTTGTTGCCGGTGATCTCCCGGATGAGCTTGGCGTAGGCGCGGGCCGAGTCCTGGTCGGTGGCGATGACGAGCGCACCGGCGTCCGGAATGCCCTTGCGTACTTCGGTCAGCCGCTGATCCGCCGCCCGCAGCACGTTCGGCATCCAGTCACCGCGCGGGTCGAGCGCGGTGCGCCAGGCCTGCGAGATGGCGTCCTTGGTGAGGGGCTCGCCCAGCCGCGCCTCGATCTCGTCCCCGGCCTTGGTGCGCCAGCGCATGTTGCCGCTGTACGAGAGGAAGATGACGGGCCGCACGACGCCGTCGCCGAGGGCGTTCCCGTACCCGTAGGTGTAATCGGCGGAGGACCGCCGAATCCCGTCATTGCCCTCTTCATACGTGACGAAGGGAATGGGATTGGTGTCGGACCGGAAGGGGGTGCCGGTGAGGGCGAGGCGCCGAGTGGCGGGATCGAAGGCCTCAAGACAGGCCTCACCCCAGGACTTCGAGTCACCCGCGTGGTGAATCTCATCAAGGATGACGAGGGTCTTGCGCTGCTCGCACCGGTTGCGGTGGAGCATGGGCCGCACGCCGACACCGGCATACGTCACGGCGACCCCGTGGTACTCCTTGCTCAACGGCCCCGCGCTGTAGTCGGGATCCAGCCGGATGCCTATCCGCGCCGCCGCCTCCGCCCACTGCTTCTTCAGATGCTCGGTCGGCGCGACGACGGTGATCTGCTGCACGACGTGGTGGTGCAGCAGCCACGAAGCGAGCGTCAGCGCGAACGTCGTCTTGCCGGCGCCGGGCGTGGCGACGGCAAGGAAGTCACGCGGCTGCTCCTGGACGTACTTCTCCAGCGCCCCCTGCTGCCAGGCACGCAGCTTGTTGGCCGTACCCCAGGGGGCACGCCCGGGAAAGGCGGGTGAGAGGTGGTGGGAGGCGGTAGTAGTCACGGTCTCCGGGTTCGTGCGGTCGGGGCGGCGGCGCGGGCTTGCGCCTTGCGGCTCACGGTCGGTGGTCACGGTCGCGTACGTCACGCGGTTGTCGTACGTGACGGTCGCGAACGTCACGGTTGTCGTACGTGCCGGTCTCGGACGTCACGGTTGTCGTACGTCACGGTCGCATTCGTCGCGGTCGCGTTCATCACGGCCCCGTACGTCACGGTCGCGTACGTACGACAACCGGGCCACCTTACCGGTGGGGTGGGGGCGATCCGGAGTCAACGGGGCGGGTGGGGGGTGGGGGTGAGCGGGTTCACAGCCCGCCCATCGCGGGTGCAGGGGCGGAGCCCCGCGTGACCTGCGTGTCCCCGCAGGGGTCTGGGGGGCGGAGGCCGCGCAAACCTGCGTGTCCCCGCAGGGTCTGGGGGCGGAGCCCCGCGCAAACCTGCCTGCCCCCGCAGGGGTCTGGGGGCGGAGCCCCGCGCGGGGTGCGGGGGCGCGGGGCGCCGTGACCTGCCTGCTCAGCCGGGTGCGGGGCGGAGGCCCGGAGGGGTGCAGGGGCGCGGCCCGGGTAGCCCACCCGCCCGGCAGGGCCCGGGGCGGAGGCCCGAGCGCGATGCAGGGGCGCGGCCCCGTGACCCGCCCGCTCCGCCGGGTGCGGGGCGCGGCCCCGAAGCGGGGTGCGGGGGCGCGGGGCGCCGTGACCTGCCTGCTCAGCCGGGTGCGGGGCGGAGGCCCGAAGGAGGGGTGCAGGGGCGCGGCCCGCGTAACCCACCCGCCCCGCAGGGCCCGGGGCGGAGGCCCGAGCGCGATGCAGGGGCGCAGCCCGGGTAACCCGCCCGCCCCACCGGGATCTGGGGTGGAGCCCCATGAGCGGGGTGCAGGGGCCGCAAGCCCCGCGAGGGCACGGCCTCCGTAACCCGCCCGCCCTCCCCCGCAAGGGTCCGGGCCCCCGTGGCGGGGTGCAGGGGTGCGGCCCCGCTGGGGGTGCAGGGGGCGAAGCC